>NZ_JAYLLN010000011.1:0-77556 GCF_037126265.1 Sphingobacterium tenebrionis | reverse complement strand
ATATGGTAGCGAGCAGAACTACGAGCTGATGGAAGGACAGGGTATAACCGCTTTTGTGAAGTACAATTACTTCCATATGGAACAGAAGCGCAAGCATAAACAGGATCCTTTCTCGGTACAGAACCTATATTACAACCAGCAGGATGACTATTATGTATGTCCGGCCGGACAGAAGCTCAGCTTTATCGGTCATGCAACCAGAGTCAGTGCCAACGGATACACTGCCCGGGTCAGCTGTTACCAGGCTCGGCGATGCGAAGGCTGCCCGATGCGCAGTGGGTGCCATAAAGCTAAAGGCGATCGGCTCATTGAAGTAAACCATAGACTCAATCAGCTCAAGGATAAAGCCCGGGAAAGACTGCTATCGGAAGAGGGAATGTACCATCGAAGCAAGCGACCCATAGAAGTGGAAGCTGTTTTCGGTCAGATGAAAAGCAACAACAGGTTTACCCGGTTCACAATGAAAGGACTGGATAAAGTCGCTGTGGAGTTCGGATTGATGGCCATTGCCCATAACCTCAGAAAATGGGCAAAAAAGTGGAAAGACAAAGCTTTTATCGGTAAACCAGGTGGCAAAAACTCCCTATTTGCGATAAATCAAGCCGTCAACATGCTGAAAAGTACAAAACATCGACTTGCAGCCTAATATTGCTCATGAAATTATAATGGAGCTCCAGAAAGCTATAAAACAGAAGAAGGTGCCTTTTTAGACACCTTCTTTTTTATTTATTAAGAAAATATTTCATTTATTTGGGAATTTTTACCTATTTTGAGGCCTAACCTAATGAAGAACTTAGATATTGAAAGATATCATTTAATGCTATGGAATTTGATTTTAAAGAAGTTTCAGGCAATTCACTGGGAGAATTATTTTCAGTGAATACCTGGAATTGTGCGATTTTAAAAGTCGTGATGATTTTTGAGCACGGAGGGAAAATAGATATTCATGGAGAAGAGATTGAGTTTAAGCCCTACAGTTTGGTATTTATACCCAAAGATATACAGCTAAGGGCGGTAGCGGGAGAACCCAGGCCGTTTTTCCTCCTTTATTTTTCAGAATCTTTTTTTGACCGAATGGTCATGGATTTTCAACCCCTACAACAATCACATATTTTCAGCGGTGAAAATCTTTTTTACCGAACGGTCATCATTCCAGAAAAATATAGTGGCTATAATGAATTCATGGCTTTCCATATGGAACTTGCGAAACAACACAGCAATGAACTTATTTATAAGGAATTTGGTTTGACCCTGATCAAGCAGGTCCTGTTGACCGGAAATATTTATTTGGACGATTTTGTAGTGGTGGAAAGGAAAGGTCGGATGGAAGAGATCGAATTGTCGAATAAGTTCCGTTGCCTGATCAGTAAGCACGTGCATCAGGAGAAAAAAATACCTTTCTATACAGAACAGTTGGGTGTAAGCCAAAGAAAGCTGACTTCTGTAACCAAGAAAGTGTTCGGCAAGACTCCGAAAGAACTCATTAGCATCGGTATGCTGAAAATAAGTAAACACCTTTTAGTCAATAGTACCAAAAGTATAAAAGAAATCGCTAGAGAGCTTCAATTTGAAGATGAGAACAATTTCAGTGCTTGTTTTTCAAAACTGTGCGGTGAGAGCCCAAAAACGTACCGAAAAAGGTGGTCAAAAGAAGTCCAGTAAAAAGTAGATTTTCGCTAATTAACAAGTAATTATTAACTTTGTGGTTTAGCAAGAATTTTCAAGAGATTATAAGATGTTTTCAAATCTACAGGATAAATTAGACAGAGCCTTTAAAGTATTAAAAGGGCAGGGGAATATTACGGAAATCAACGTCGCTGAGACGATGAAGGAAATTCGCAAGGCATTGTTGGATGCCGATGTGAATTACAAAACAGCCAAGACCTTTACCGATGATGTAAAACAAAAAGCCTTAGGGCAGAATGTACTGACCAGTATTTCGCCAGGTCAATTATTGACCAAGATCATGAACGACGAATTAACGGAGTTGATGGGTGGAACGGTTACTGAATTGGAACTTGGCAAAAACCCAACTGTAATTTTGATCGCTGGTTTGAACGGTGCCGGTAAAACGACCTTCTCGGGTAAGTTGGCCAATTTCTTGAAAGCATCTAAAGGTAAAAAACCATTATTGGTAGCAGGCGACGTTTACCGTCCGGCTGCGATTGACCAATTGGAAGTTTTGGGTTCGCAGGTAGGTGTTCCGGTTTATACCGATAGAACGTCTACTGATCCTATTGCCATTGCCGTTGCGGGTGTGGAAGAAGCCAAAAGAAACGGAAACAATGTAGTCATTATCGATACAGCTGGTCGTTTGGCCATCGATGAACCATTGATGCAGGAGATTACCGCGGTGAAAGAAGCGACCAAGCCTCAAGAGATCTTGTTCGTGGTGGATTCCATGACTGGACAGGATGCCGTGAATACCGCGAAAACCTTCAACGACCGTCTGGATTTTACCGGGGTCGTATTGACCAAATTAGATGGTGATACCCGTGGTGGTGCTGCTCTTTCCATTAAATCGGTGGTAAACAAACCGATCAAGTTTATTGGTACCGGCGAGAAGATGGAGGCATTGGATGTCTTCCACCCTGATCGTATGGCATCCCGTATTTTGGGTATGGGTGACGTGGTATCCTTGGTTGAGCGTGCGCAACAGCAATTTGACGAAAAACAAGCGGCGGAGCTACAGAAGAAAATCCGCAAAAATAAATTCGATTTCAACGATTTCAAATCCCAGATCCAACAGATCAAGAAAATGGGTAATATGAAGGATTTGATGGGTATGATTCCAGGAGTTGGAAAGGCCATCAAAGATGTGGAAATCGATGATAACGCGTTCAAGCCTATTGAAGCGATCATTGATTCCATGACCCCATTTGAGCGTGAGAACCCGGATGCGATCGATCAACGTCGTAGAAATCGTATTGCAAAAGGTTCAGGTACAAATCTGGATGAAGTGAACAAGTTGATGAAGCAATTTTCGGATATGCGTAAGGTCATGAAGCAGATGTCCAATCCAGGAATGGCTGCGAAAATGATGCGTAATATGCCTAAAATGCCTGGTAAACCTTTTTAATAGAAGAAGGGAAGCATTGAAATAATTGTTAATTTTGTAATATGGACGAACCCAGTCAGATATCAGAATACGGTAAGATACTTTTAATGGCTATCATTGGTATCTTATTGGTTGCTGGGACCATGTTATTAGCTAAATTCCTTTCTCCAAAAAATCCGAATCCCATCAAATTGAGCACCTATGAGTGCGGTGAAGAATCCAAGGGGACTTCCTGGGTACAATTTAATCCCAGGTTTTATGTCATTGCCTTGGTTTTTTTATTGTTTGATGTGGAGCTGTTGTTTATATTTCCTTGGGCAACCGTTTTCGGGAATGCAGATTTTATTGCTGCTGATTCCCGTTGGGGTTGGTTTACCTTGATTGAAATGGGGATCTTCCTAGCCATCCTGGTTGTAGGCTTGATCTATGTTTGGAAAAGTGGGGATATCAGTTGGATAAAACCCACCCATCAGAAACCTACGGTTTCGGTCGGTATTCCACCCTCAGCCTATGATCAATTGAATGCAACAACCTATGCTGTCCGAGATTTTAAAGAGAAGGAAATAGAAGAGGTACTTGCCGAAAAGGCAGCTGCTCCGGTAAAATTGGGATTTAAGCCGAAATTTAAGAAACCAAATTCCGAATCATGAGCCTAGATCAACGTTTGCAGCAAAATAATGGGGTGATCATCGCCAAGATGGACGATCTGCTGAATTGGGCAAGGTTGTCATCGATGTGGCCAATTAGTTTTGGTATTGCCTGCTGTGCAATCGAAATGATGGGCGCCATGGCTGCCACTTACGATCTGGATCGATTAGGGGTATTCCCGAGGCCTTCACCTAGGCAGTCGGATGTGATGATCATTGCTGGAACGGTGACTTTTAAGATGGCCGACCGGATCAAGAAATTATACGAACAGATGCCCGATCCGAAATATGTGATTTCGATGGGTTCCTGTTCCAACTGTGGTGGACCTTATTGGCAACACGGTTATCATGTGGTAAAAGGAGTGGATAAGATCATTCCGGTGGATGTGTATGTGCAGGGATGTCCTCCTAGGCCAGAAGCATTGATCGGAGCGTTCCTGGAATTACAGAAAATAATAGAAAAACAGTCTTTACTGCAGGGGGATATATTTCCCACAACAGTAGAGCAATAGCATACAATATGGCAAAAGATTTTTATGGTGACCTTCGATTAGGGATCCTAGGCGGTGGTCAATTGGGCAGGATGTTGATCCAAGAAGCTATCAATTATAATGTGAATATCCATGTGTTGGATCCTGATCCGAATGCGCCCTGCAAGAAACTATGTAATCAGTTTGAAGTAGGGTCACTATCGGATTATGATACCGTTTATAATTTCGGTAAGGATCTGGATATGATCACGATTGAAATTGAGAAGGTAAATGTGGATGCACTGGAGGCTTTGGAGGAAGAGGGTGTTATTGTGTACCCACAATCCCGCGTGATTCGGTTGATTCAGGATAAAGGGTTGCAAAAGCAATTTTTTAAACAGAATGATATTCCAACTTCAGCTTTTCAGTTTGTTTCCAACAGGGAAGGGCTAGGTAATTGCCATATTCAACTGCCCTATATCCAAAAAATGAGAAAAGATGGATACGATGGTAAAGGGGTTAAAAAAATATCAACAGCGGCTGATTTTGAGCATGCTTTTGATGAACCAAGCATCGTAGAGGAACTGGTGAATTTTGAGAAGGAGATAGCGGTTATTGTAGCCAGAAACGATCGTGGGGAAATGAGTACTTTTCCGATGGTGGAAATGGAATTCAATCCGCAGGCAAATCTGGTGGAGTTCTTGATTGCACCGTCTACCTATTCCTTCGATATCCAATCAAAAGCAGAAAGCATTGCCAAGAAGATTGCAAATGATCTTCAGATCGTGGGTTTGTTGGCCGTAGAGATGTTCCTAACAGCAGATGGGGATATATTGGTGAATGAATTGGCTCCAAGGCCGCATAACAGTGGTCATCAGACCATTGAAGGCAATTATACTTCGCAATTCGGGCAGCATCTACGTGCGATTTTCAATCTTCCATTAGGAAATACGGAATCACGTAGCAATGCGATCATGATCAATCTGTTGGGTGAGGATGGGTATGAGGGACTGGCGAGATACGAGGGTCTGGAAGAAGCATTGGCGATGGATGGTGTATATGTGCATTTGTATGGAAAGAAATATACCAAGCCGTTCCGTAAAATGGGTCATGTTACGATCGTGAATCCGGATAGATCCTTAGCGATTGAGAATGCTCGAAAAATACAATCTTTAATTAAAGTTATAGCATAAAACAGAATATAGTAAGATGGAAAATCCAAAAGTAAGTGTCATCATGGGAAGTAAATCAGATCTTCCGGTTATGCAGGATGCTATTGAAGTTTTAAAATATTTAGGTGTTGAATGTGAAGTGACCATCGTTTCGGCACACCGTACGCCAAAGCGTATGTTCGATTTTGCAGAACAGGCTGCTGTGAGAGGGATTAAAGTGATTATTGCTGGAGCTGGGGGTGCTGCGCACCTGCCAGGGATGGTGGCTTCGATTACGACCTTGCCGGTGATTGGTGTTCCTGTGAAGTCGTCTAATTCTATTGATGGATGGGATTCGGTGTTGTCTATTCTGCAGATGCCAAATGGGATTCCGGTGGCTACGGTTGCTTTAAATGCAGCAAAGAATGCTGGGATTTTGGCCGCGCAGATATTGGCTACGGCAGATGATAAGTTGGTCGCTGCGGTGCAGGGGTTTAAGGATGAGTTGAGGGAGAAGGTGGAAGAGACCGCGGAAGAAGTGGAGAGATTAAGGTTTTAGGTGCTGGGGGTTAGGCCTTGGGCTTTAGCGTCATTGCGAGGAGGTACGACGAAGCAATCTTTGGACTTTGTCCTCCTGAGCGTAGTATTTGTCTTCCTGATTGTAGTTTTTGTCATCCTGAGCGAAGTCGAAGGATCTGTACGTATACAACCGAACAGATGCTTCGACTTCGCTCAGCATGACATGCGGGAAGATTGCTTCGTTCCTCGCAATGACGGGCTCCTCGCAATGACGGGTGTAAAGATTGCTTCGTTCCTCGCAATGACGAGAGAAATGCAATTTCTCCTAATCCTTATTTAAAATTCTTCTGCATATAATCAAAGCTTTTCTTAATACTCGCATATTTATCCGCAGAATAAATCTCATCCTGCTCCACATACGCATACTTCAATCCGCTTTCATTCGCAAAAGTAGCCATATTAATATAATTAATACTTCCAGTACCTACCTCCGTATACTTAGTCGTCCGAGTTATCTCATCCAAATTGATCGTATCCCTTTTTCCAGTCTTTGGATCCAACTTATTCTGATCCAAAGGAACAGAATTCGCTCTATCCATATCCTTGACATGCCATTGTGAAAACCTACCTGGATACTTATCAAAATACGTCTGCGGGCTTTCTCCCGCCTTATTGATCCAGAATAGATCCAGCTCAAAACTCACCAGATCAGGTTCTGTAAATGCCAATAGGATATCCAATCCCTTCGTTCCATTTCCAAATTCCTTAAATTCCCAGAAATGGTTATGGTATCCCATTTTAATCCCAGCCTTCTTCGACATTTCCCCAGCCTTGTTCAATTGTTCCGCCATATATTGATAACTGGCCACATCCAATTGGTTCAACTTATGCATAGGAGGAACGGGAACTACAATGAATTCCTGGCCTAGATTATGGGCAACTTCAATATATTTCTCCAGGTTTTCCTTATCCGTAATATCCTTGTCCAAATATTTCTGAAGATCATAATGCCCGGAATGTGTCTTCAAGTCATTATCGTTCAGGAATTTTTTGAGCTGATCCGTACTGATGCCCCAGTGGTTCCCATTACTTGGATCTGCCCCAAAAGTTTCTACATGTTTATACCCAATCTTGGCGATATTCTTCAAAGTTTCTTCGGGGTTCTGTGCGAGCAGATCCCTAACAGTGAACAATTGTAATCCGATATTGTGGAGTGGCGAATCAGAGCCTGGTTTTGCGTTATCACAGGATAAAAATTGGGGTGCAATTAATCCACCTGCGATACCTAAGCCTGCTAGCCTAAGGAAGTTTCTTCTTGATTGTAACATAGTGTTTTTAATCTGTTAATTGAATATAGCCAAAATATTTAGAAATAGTAACGAAAAAAAAAGGATTCTAAGTATAGAATCCTTTCATATGTGTTCGAAATTTGATCTGACTTATACCGTCATGATATCTTTTTCTTTCAATTCAGCTAATTGATCAACTTTAGCGATATATGCATCCGTTAATTTTTGAACTTCAGCTTCACCAGTTTTGATCTCATCTTCCGATGCACCGTCGTTCTTCAATTTCTTGATTGCTTCGTTCGCATCCTTACGGATATTACGGATAGAAACACGACCTTTTTCTGTTTCTTCTTTTGCTTTTTTCACTAGATCGCGACGGCGTTCCTCAGTCAAAGGAGGTACAGCCAATCGGATGATTGAACCATCGTTTTGAGGGTTCAAACCAATATTAGAATCCATGATTGCTTTTTCGATCACAGATAACATGGGTTTTTCCCAAGGTTGGATCACGATTGTTCTTGCATCAGGTGTATTTACATTGGCTACCTGCGCCAAAGGCGTAGAAGTACCATAGTAATCCACATAAATTCCATCAAGCATACCTGGGCTTGCTTTTCCCGCACGGATCTTCGTTAATTCAGTCTCCGTATGAGCAACAGCCTTTGTCATGCTTTCTTTGCATTCGTCCAGTTGAAGTGATATAAATTCGTTCATATCTTGATTGTATATTATCGTTATTATTCAGTTAACTAACTACGGTTCCAACATGTTCGCCATTGGCCAATTTCAATAGGTTTCCTGGTTTGTTCATGTCGAAAACAATGATAGGTAGGTTGTTTTCTTGGCATAGGGTAAATGCCGTCATATCCATTACGTTCAGCCCTTTTTCATATACATCCGTGAAAGAGATATGATCGAATTTCTTCGCATTAGGATCTTTTTCTGGATCGGCAGTATAGATACCATCTACACGTGTTCCTTTCAATACGGCATCGGCATTGATTTCGATAGCACGTAAAGAAGCAGCGGTATCCGTTGTGAAATAAGGGTTACCGGTTCCGGCACCAAAGATCACGATACGACCTTTTTCCAAGTGGCGAACAGCGCGTCTGCGGATAAAAGGTTCGCAGATCTGTTCCATTTTGATGGCGGTCAATAAGCGGGTTTTCATCCCTGCTTTTTCCAATGCGTCCTGTAAAGCCATGGAGTTGATCACGGTGGCCAACATACCCATATAATCCGCTTGTACACGGTCCATTCCAGCTTTTTCAGCACTCAATCCACGGTAGATATTTCCACCGCCAATTACGATTGCGATTTCCATGCCTAAAGCATGAAGTTCCTGAATGTCGTTTGCGTATTGTTGAACACGATTAATGTCAATTCCGTAGCTTTGTTCACCCATCAAAGCTTCACCACTGAGTTTAAGGAGGATACGTTTGTATTTCATATTTGATTTTTGGAAGATTTCCAAAAGCCAAAGATATGACTTTTTGCTTGCGATTAGTTAGATTTATTCTCTTTTTTTACCTTTTCGATCACCTCTTCATAAAATTTCTCATATCGTGGAACGATTTTGCTGAGTTCAAATTCCTTCGCTCGGGTCAATGCATTCTCCTTAAATTGGTTCAGCACCTCGCAATCTTTCAAGATATGGATGGCATTTTTTGCCATATCATCCACATCGCCCACATCGCTCAGGTATCCGCTGAATCCTTGCACGTTCAGTTCTGGAAGACCTCCTGTATTGGAGGAAATCACAGGCACTTTACAAGCCATGGCTTCAAGGGCAGCAAGACCGAAACTCTCTGATCCTGATGGCATAATGAACAGATCGGCAATGGAAAGGATCTCCTCGATGGCATCCTGCTTACCTAAGAAACGGATACAGTCGGTTATGCCCAATTCGCGAGCCTGCTCTTCGGCATTTCGACGCTCCGGACCATCTCCAACCATTAAAAGTTTACTTGGAACTTCCTGGATGATTTTATGGAAGATCTTGACCACATCGTCTACCCGTTTTACCTTACGGAAGTTGGAGGTGTGAACAATAATCCGTTCATGGTTAGGCGCGATAGCCTTTTTGAAGTGCTCATGGTTTTTATTGTGGAATCTATGAAGATCAATAAAATTAGGGATGACTTCAATATGATTGCTGATATCGAAATAGCTTAGGGTCTGTTCTTTAAGGCTATCGGAAACTGTGGTAACCCCATCGGATTTGTTGATCGAGAAGGTAACTACCGGGCTAAAACTTTTGTCCTTACCCACTAGGGTAATGTCTGTTCCGTGTAAGGTAGTGACTACCGGGATGTTGATGCCGTAGGTTGCCAAGATCTGTTTGGCCAAAAAGGCTACAGAGGCATGTGGGATAGCATAGTGCACATGTAAGAGGTCTAAGTTTTCAAACCGGACCACATCTACCAGCTTACTGGCCAGTGCGGTTTCGTAAGGAGGGAAATCAAATAAAGGGTATTGGTTGATCGCCACTTCATGGTAATATAAGTTTTCGGAGAAGAAATCCAATCGTGCAGGTTGGGAATAGGTGATGAAATGTACCTGATGTCCGTTATTAGCCAATGCTTTACCGAGTTCAGTTGCCACTACACCGCTTCCCCCAAAGGTCGGATAGCATACGATTCCTATTTTCATACGTTTATGTTTGTTGGTTTAAAGATAAGGATGCTTTATTAATTGTAGTGCAAAATTTTTATCAGTTTAATATTTATGCTAATTTTATTACAAATGAACTATAATCCAGAAGCGTTATTGAATGAATTGTCCTTTAGAACTTCCAGATCTGGGGGTAAAGGGGGACAGAATGTGAACAAAGTTTCGTCCAAGGTTACTTTGATATGGAATGTTACGGAGTCAAAGGTTTTTGATGAGCAGGAGAAGGGGATTATTCTGGAAAAATTGGCGAATAGGATCAATAAGGATGGGGAGCTTTTGATGGATTCTTCGGAGGATAGGAGCCAGTTGAGGAATAAGGATATTGTGGTTGAAAGGTTTTTGAAGGTGATGGAAGAGGCGGTGAAGGTGGAGAAGAAAAGAATTAAGACCAAGATTCCGAAGAGTGTGGTGTTGGAAAGGCTGGATCGGAAAAAGAAGCAAGGTGCTAAGAAATCGGACCGGAACTGGCGGTATAATCCGTAGGATTATGGAGTGGCGTCATTGCGAGGAGGCACGACGAAGCAATCTTTGGACTTTTTTATCATCCAGAGCGGTCCATGTCATCCTGAGCCGTCCATGTCATCCTGAGCCGTCCATGTCATCCTGAGCGGAGTCGAAGGATCTCTACGGGTACCAAATTTAGATGCTTCGACTACGCTCAGCATGACATGCGGAAAGATTGCTTCGTGCCTCGCAATGACGTGGGAAAGACACCTCGCAATGACGAAAGATTGCTTCGTGCCTCGCAATGACGATAAAAAAATAATTCCTTGAAAATCAACTAATTAAACCAAATTAACAAATAAAAACTAAAAAATTAGTTGATAAACTAAAAACTTAGTTATACCTTAGTACTATAATCGATTATAGGCAATATTGTCTTTTTTAATAAACACAAGTATGGACGAATTAAAAGAACTTACTAAAGCCGAGGAGCAGATCATGCACGTGCTATGGGAATTTGAAGGTGGATTTGTAAAAGATGTCATCGACCAATTACCCGCTCCAAAGCCAGCATATAATACGGTATCAACCATCATCAGGATCCTCGAGACCAAGGGTTTCGTGGGCCATGAATCCTTTGGGAAAAGCCATCGGTATTTCCCATTGATTCAAAAAGAAGAGTATAAGAAGTTAATTACAGGAAAACTCCTGCAGGGATATTTTGAAAACTCCGCGAGCAGCATGTTGTCTTTTTTCTTGGAAGATAAGAAACTGGATGTTCAAGAGTTGGATGATATCCTAAAACTGATTCAAAAACATAAGTCATAAACCTTATTTGATTGCCATGAACTATATTTTGCTTGTCAATATTTCCCTGGTATTATTTTATCTATTATATAGATACGGTTTAAAAAGGTTGACCTTTTTGAAATGGAATAGATTCTATATCCTATTGGGATTGATTTCTTCCATGCTGATGCCCATTGGATTATATATTTCCTATGAGGTTCCTCAGGCAATGGTCATCCAAATACCGGAACTAATTATCCAGGCCGGAATAGAAAATGTACAACCTGCAGCATCACCTTTGCAGGAAGAAAAGCAGGAATGGAGCATTTCACAGATTGCTATGATCATCTACGGCTTAGGCATCGTATTAGGCATAGGAAGGTTGGTCTACCAATTTTTTCTAGTCAACCGACGAATCGCCAATCCAGCAGAAAATGAGAGTTTCTCCTTTTTTGGAACCATCAGTATGGGCGAAAAGGTAAAGGATAACAGTTTGATGAACAAACATGAAGAAATCCATGTTAAACAGGGTCATTCCTATGACCTCATGCTAATGGATATCATCTGTATCCTCAATTGGTTCAACCCGGTTGTTTACCTATTCCGGAAGGAGATGAAACTGCTACATGAATATTTGGTGGATAGCAATTTTGGCGATTCCAAAGTAAAATACGCGGAGCTTTTGTTGGCTTATGCCTTGAACACGAATCAGTATGCGTTGAGTTATGAGTTTTCCAATAAATCATTACTAAAAGAAAGAATTACCATGTTATTTAAAGAAAAAACGAAGAAAAACAGAATAATGATCTATTTCAGTGTATTACCGATTTTAGCGTTACTAATGGGTTTAACACAAGGCTTTAAGACATTAGATCAAGAAGAAGTTATTCAGCCCTTATTGGAAAAAACCGTGATGGAATCAAGCCAGGTTGGAAGGAATGAAGTTGAGGCAAATGAAGTTGGGTCAACCAAATTGGTTGCAAATGCACAAGTACTAACTGAGCAGGAATCCAATAAGGAATCATCTACTCCAATAGAAACAGGATCTATCAATCAGGCACAAGAAAAAGCTGCTTTAGACACCATAAAGCCTCAAAATAAAAAAGTGGTGGCTTTTGATCAAGTGGATTCACCTGCGGAATATCCTGGTGGACTAATGGCTTTTAGAAAAGAAGTACAGGAAAAAATTGTTTTTCCACAAAGCGCCATAGATGCTGGATTGAAAGGAACGGTACAAATTTCCTTTGTAATTGATGTTAATGGCAATTTGACTGATATCAAAGTGGACAAATCGTTATCACCGGATTTAGATCAAGCAGTTCTCAAAGCCTTAGAAAATACGCAAACTTGGATTCCTGCTAAGGCAAAAAATGAGAATGTACCAGTAAAATTTTCATTTCCTGTCAGAATGGATCTTTCTATTCAATAATGAAATTAAGGTTTCTTTACATCCTTTTTTTCATCCTCTTTGTTTCCTGTTCTGGGCCAAGGTTTATTAAAGAAGGGCATTTCTTTAGTGATATCGACCGCTATTTCAACCCTAAGGAAGAAATCAATGTTTGGTTATATTATAATTTTAAACATCGGGAGCAGGGACAATCAGGATTACGCCTCCAATCACTTTATCCCACAGATGAGGAATTGTTGAATAAGGCCAATCTCTTGAAAAGAGGGAACCGTATTTTATTTAGTGTGGTGCCCGAGATTCATCCATTTTATAATATGATCGCTGTTCAGCATCGTCGGGCTCTAAAAAACTTAAAGCAGTTTGAAAAGCAGGAATATCAAGGCGTAACCTACTATCAAAGAGATATCGCTCACGAAAAGTTTAAGATTCGGGAAGTGTACATAGAAGTTCCGAATAAAGATCCTTTGAGTTTTTTAGGTTATGTAAGCCATGCGGAAGACAGAAAAAACCCTTTGGCGTTATTTGATTACTTGGCAAAGATTAATGGTTTTGCTCTAAACAAAGAAAAGGACTATAAAATGGCCTGGCGTAGCCAAGGGATTTCCGATAGCCGATCTACTGCGATAAAAGCAACTATTCCATTGGAGCTTTTGAAAAAAGAGAAACAGCTTTTCCTAAAGGTATTTGAAAAGATAAATGATGATCAAGTCATTGCTTATTTTCAACTGCTGCAACATGGTGATCCTGCAGAAATAAGTTTAAAATTGGAACCAGGCACCTATTTTCTCGAATACCTGGATAAGAACTTAGCGTTTCAGAAAAGGGATACAATTTCCCATTAATTTTTAAAGCCCAAGAATATAGTTTAATCTAAGAATGTTGATTAATATTTAACTTTATTTGTATTTTTACAAAACCAAGTGAAAATCAATTATTATGAGGTTACCAATTATTCTTTCCAGTTTTGCACTTTTTGTTGTAAGTCAACTTCTTTTCGTGAATTTATCGTTTTCTCAGGAGGTATTACCAACACAAACCGCTAAACAGGATACGGTATATGATAGCACCTCATTGGAGAATTTTGGAAGAGAGGGTGTTGTTGCTGCAGAACCATTAAAAGGAATGACCAATTTTAGGAAAATGATTTTGAACAATTATCGATTGCCTGCTTCAGCTATTACCAATGGTGTAAAGGGCGCTGTAATCTGTTCATTTGTGATCACAAAGGAGGGAAAACTAACTGATGTTAAAATAGTTCAACATTTAGGCCATGGAACAGGCGAAGAATTAAGGCGTGTAATAAGGAGTTCTTCGAAGAAATATCTCTGGAAGCCAGGAACAGTTGATGGTCAACCAAAATCCATTCGATACAATATTCCATTTACCATATCTACTAATTAGGAACATTATGGACAAATTAAAGTATCTGACCTTCTTATTGGTGACTTTGATAGGTACAAGCGCTTATGCACAAGATAAAGCACCAGAACTTTCTCGGAAGGTGGACAAAATAGACCAAGTTCCTGAAGCAGAATTTGGCTTGAACGCTTTTCGCCATCAAGTGGCCAGTCTCTTTGTACCTACTCAAGAAGCCATTAAAGCAAAGGCAAGTGGCACCTTGTTGGCTACTTTCGTTATCTCTTAAACTGGAGAACTGACCGATATCGAAATTGTAAAGGACATGGGCTACGGTATGGGGGAGGAATACAAACGTGTATTAAAGGAAATTGCGAAAAAAAGCAAATGGAAGCCAGGTGTGCATAATAATGAAAAAGTGGCAGTAAAATACGCACTTCCTTTACGATTTGCATTGTAACTTTCCGATTTGGCTAACTTATTTTCTCCCTGATTTGATCTCCCGGATTTCCTGCTGTAGGGATTCGATGCGGTCGATCAGGTTTTGCACCACCTCTATTCCCTGTACATTGATCTCCAGTTCATAATGCCATGTGGAAAATCTTTCCAAAACAATGATCTGTTCCTCTTCTATATATTCCTGTTCTTCTTGGTAAATAATCTCTATCAATCCATTGTTATGAAGTTCCTGGATAAAATCCTGTTCGATATTGTTGGATCGGCAGATATCGATTACCTTAAATAATGTCTTTTCCATAGTCTACTTCATTGAATCTGCTAATTGTTGAACAATTTTCTTTTGTTCCTCTGTTAAATTTTTGGGAAGTTTCACGTGGATTTCTGCATAGAGATCGCCATGTTCATCTTCCTTTTTATAGATCGGGAATCCTTTTCCCTTCAATCTGATCTTGCTGCCGTTCTGTGTTTCGGGTTTGATCTTCACGTTGATTTTTCCGCTAAGTGTTTCGACTAAGCTATCTCCTCCCAAAAGGGCAGTAGGTAGGTCGATGTCGATATGGGTATAGAGGTCATTCCCTTTGCGCTGGAATCTCGGATCTGGTTTAATATGGAACGTGATATATAGATCGCCTTTCGGTCCGCCGTTTACACCTTCTGCACCCTGACCTTTCAATCTGATCTTTTGGCCATCTTCCACTCCTGCAGGAATAGTGATACGGATGTTCTTTCCATTTACGGTAAAGGTTTGCTTGTGGGATTGGGACGCCTGAAGGAGGGTTAATTCCAAAGATGTCTCATAATCTTGTCCCCTGTAGCTTCCTCTTCTGCCCGAACTCCGACCTCCGGAAAAGCGGGAACCGAATAATTCTTCAAAAAAGTCGGAATATTCGCCGGTATCATAATTTCCGGAATAGTTGAAGTCAAAACCTTCAAAAGGATTTCCCCCTGCACCCTGTCGTGCTCCTTGTTGCTGACGGTACTGTTGCTGGGCTTTTTCATATTCTTCGCCATGCTTCCAATTTTCACCGTATTGATCGTATTTCTTTCGCTTCTCAGGATCGGTCAATACTTCATTGGCTTCATTGATCTCCTGGAATCTTTTTTTTGCATCTTCATCGTTTGGATTTAGATCGGGGTGGAATTTTCTTGCCAGCTTGCGGTAAGCTTTTTTGATGTCATCCTGGCTCGCCGATTTATCTAAACCGAGTACTTTATAATAGTCTAAAAACGCCATTTTATAATTTGATTTAAAAATAGAACAAGTGGAAGAGGGGTTTTGTTTATCCTCCCTCTACCCAAATGTACGACCTGAAATCGGGAAAGCAAAGATGATTATCCCAAAACAATGTGCGTTGCCAAGTGTTGATTAATAAAAAGAAATAAGATGAATACGAATAGACTTTCAAAGGCGATGGAATCGTCGCTAATCAAACAGATGACGAAGGAGAATCAGGCTTCACAGATTTACTTGGCATTAGGAATCTGGGCGGATACACAAGGATATGGTGGTGTTTCTAATTTTTTGTTCCGCCATGCACAAGAAGAACGTAATCACATGATCAAGATCATGATGTACATATTGGAAAGAGGAGGGACTCCGAAGGTGGAGGCTGTTGAGGCGCCTAAGACAATGCCAAAGAGCATGACGGAATGCTTCAATATGGTGCTTCAACATGAAATAGATAATACCAATGCTATTTATAACCTGGTGAACCAATCAATGGATGAAAAGGATTGGGCGACATGGAATTTTGCACAGTGGTTTGTGAAGGAGCAGATTGAAGAAGAGAAATTAGCACTTCAGTTGATCGATAAACTGAAGATTGCAGGTGGAGATCGTGCGACCGATGAATCGTTGTTTGCGTTGGATAAATTCTTGGAAAGTGCACCGGATGAGGTGACCTTGGCCAGGGAATCAACTGCGGATAATCCTGAATAAAGGAACTTCCGATGCCCACAGAAATTTGACCGTTTCTGTGGGCATTGGTTCATATAGCTCTTTTTTTGCTAACTTAAATTATTCTAGGATCCATTTTATTGCTTGGTTTAAGGTTTCTTGAGGATCTTGGGATTTTGTTAATATATCGGGAATGATTTGCCCTTTATAGACCTTTCCCAATCTGTCTTTTACTACCGCACTTGCTAAATTAAGCGCTCCACCATTAGATAGTGGAAAGAACTGATTAGCTGTTGTTAGTCCTGCTGTGTTTTCACCAATCAACTTTACATTTGGCATACCTATAAAAGAAATAGCGGTCATCTCCCCACTACTTGCTGTTTTAATACTGGTAAGAACAGCAATTTTATTTACCTTAAATCTTTTAGGCATAATTTTTAATGTTATTCTTCCAAATTTTCCAGCTGATGAATAGAGTGGTTGCTCCCCTTGATTTGTTTTAAATGTTATAATATTTCCATCTGCAATAAGCGCATTTAGACCAGCAATCATAGGATGCATATTTCCGCCCGAATTGGTTCTTAAATCAATGACCCATCCCTTTGGATTTTGTTGTTGTAGGGACAGAACAAGATCATTTAGGTGGTCGGCAAATGCTTGCTGACTTTCAGGAAAGGTAGACCCAAATCGAGGCACATTGACATAGGCAATTCTTTCATCGAGCATTTTTCCTGAGGGTAATTCAAGAGGAGACCTAGTTTTATTTTCTTCTATGGGTTTGCTGGTATATGCAATATATGCTTCCGGACTATAGTATTTGCTATGAAAATCCTTTGCCTTTCTCAAATGATTTAAATAGAAATTTACAACTTGTTGTGCGCCATTTTCTAGTGTTAAACCAGCTAATGCTGCAGGTGTTTGGGCGATGATATCTTTCCAAATTAAGCTATCATTAACAATGCTCATTTGTTGGATCTTTGATTTGATTTCTTCACTAAATTCAAGGATTTCCTTAGCAGGTGGAGTATTAATCCAATCTGTTTTTACTTCATCTATAAATAGATTTCCAAGTCCACCCATATTAACAAAAAGAATCATAGATTTGACCTCTGGTTGAACCAAAATGGAGAAGTTAACATCTTGCCATTCACCTGATTTGGAAGGATCAACAACTATTCGGCTTCCCTCTCCTCCAATTCTTTTTTTATTTTCATCAAAAAACTGAATAAAAAAATTAGCCACTAGCTGCTTGCTATCCGTTTTTATTTTAGAGGAAACTTGAAGCTTTGTTAATTTACTGATTTCAATCGAAAAAATATTGGAAGCCATTAACTTGGCTTTTACTTCCTTTTTGTTAAAATGTAGGCTGTGTTTACCTTGATGTTTATCGGAAGTGGTAATTCTTAGGATATTATTTAAAGTATCTTGATTATTCAAATACCATCCTTGTGGTTTTCCGTCAGAATTAAAACTTTCAAAATTACCATTTATGATTTGGGCGTGGGAGATACTTAGACCAAAAAGAAATAGTATGATAATTTTAAGGAGTTTGATAATAATATGAGCTATCATGTCACTTGAGATTTAAATATTAATGCTTATTATAGTAATCTAAGTTTCCACCTAATCCGATCTGATTGACCACCTTGCTCTTTTTTAATCCCCTGATATGGCTGAGTCCTGATAATTGGGCATCTAAACTATCTATTTTACTGACATTGGATACATCAATCAATGAATTTTCGATGTTTGCATTCAATCGATGGATATTATATCCTTGGAAGCTTAGCTTTGATTCGTCTTTGAGATTCACATTTAACGTGGATACAATTTTTATGGGATCTCTATAATATTCATGAAATGCAATAGTTGAATTTTTCGATATGGTGAAACTTTCAATGGAGGTCGTTACTGTATCTCTACTGCTGTATTCCACCTGACCATTAAGATTATTTAATAGGAGTGATTTTATTTTTTGTGCAGAGAGGCTAATTACTATCTTCTTGATCTTACTGCCTTGTAAATTCAGGATTAATTGCCTGTTTTTTATTTGATGATCAACCTCCATTAAATAATAGGGAGACATACATTCTAATCGTGCCTTTTCATCATCTTCGTTAATTTCCAATAACACCAAATCCTTGTCGCCGTTGCCATTTATCACGATATCATCAATATCATCAAGTGAAATAGGGTCTGCGGTTACATCATGGCTAAAATGGAGCATGAATTTGGATATAGGATCTTTGGTAACCGGATCTGCCTTCAAGTCTTTGGAAGAGAGGATAGGATCAATACGGAGTAAACCACTCAAGGGTGCTAGTAGAAAAAATCCTGAACATAAAATTAATAGTGTTATGAGGATAAATATATTGGTATTTTTCATGATTGCTTAATTATCGTTATATAGTTGGATTAATTCTTCTCTACTGATGCCTAACAGTTTTGCCATTTGAAAAAAGTTTGGGGCTTCATGTAGAAGGAAATTTGATCGCCTAGCGTGTAGAATCCTATCTTTCGCATCCAAGGAAACAAAGAACCCTAAACCTCTTTTATTATAGATGATTTCATCTTGTTGGAGTTTATCATATGATCTCATAACCGTGTTCGGATTCACTTCGATCAAAGCTCCCAATTCGCGTACAGAAGGGATCTTTTCGTCCAATTTCCATTCATCCTTTAGGATTTTTTCCATCACCAAATCAATTATTTGAATATATATGGGTTTTTCATTGGAGAATTTCATCAGTGTACCTCCTTTTCTTTTAGAAGATAGTAAAAGCTTATGTATGCGAAGATGGCTGCAATACTTCCCAATACAAACGGATAAGCTTTTACATAGGTTTCATTATTGATGTATTGTGAATGTGCTCCTGACCATAATTTATCCATTGCGAGGTCTGAAAAGAAAATATAAGCAATGATGATAAAGGTGGATTTTATCCTGCTATATTTTCGGAAATATAGGATACTTACCAGATAAATGGGTAGAAATAGGAAGAAAATAAAGCTATATTTTAATACATCTAAGTTTATATTGGCATTATATAGAATACTATTATCTGGGATTTCTGTGTACAGATAACCTAATTTATCATAGCCTTCCTTTGCTAAATCCAGGTAATTGAATTGTAAATAAAGCTGAACAACAAAATTGCAGAGCAAAATCAAAATCAAATTGAGTAAGAAAACGAAGCTACAAAAGATCACAATTCCAAAAAATCTGTCTATAGTTTTTAATGGAAGAGTAAATTCAACCGGATTGTAGATGTTTTTTTGAAGAATAATAAGATTAAGGAAGGGTAAAAGAACAGCTAGAAAAGGCGCACTATTAAAATAGGTCCGCTCTGCAAGCTGTACCGCAGTAATATAATTCTTTGCAGTATCAAAACCATTTTTTTCTGATAGTATACTTAAGGTATTGTGGTTGCTAAAATAGAATAATATGCCAAAGCCAATCAAAGCAACCAGTATAATTGAGGTTAAGATGGATTTGTTCCCTTTGAAGATGAGTAAGGCGTAATTTAAAGCTGCTTTCATTTCACTGTAGTTTTTGAAGTATTAATAAATGCATTGAATAAAAATTCAATGTCCATGTTGGAGGTTGCCTCCGTCCTATTGACAATCAGGTATTTATTTCCGATAACCTCTTCAGTTTGAAAGATAATCTCATCTCCAGGAGTGATTTCTGAAGTAATGGCATATTGATCGTTGATGTCGGATAGGCTTTTATCTAAAATTAATTCACCATGATGAAGGATCAAGAGGTGATCGAGCAGCTGATCGATATCTCGGATTTGATGGCTGGCAATGACCACTGTTTTTTCAGGAGTGAGGCTATTGGCCAATAGCCTTCTGAATATAGTTTTGGATGGGATATCTAATCCATTGGTCGGTTCATCCATCAACAGAACGGCCGTATTACAGGCTAATCCAAATGCCAGATGTACTTTTTTACCTTGACCTAAGGAGAGACTGCTTAGGTGACTATTAGGATCAATTTGAAATTCCTGTAAATAGTTTTCAAATTCGGTATAATTAAAATTGCTGTAAAAATTACCGTACATCCTACCGAAATCATGGACATACAAATAAGGCAGATTGGTCGTGTCTCCCAAATAAAATACCTGGTCGAAGTATTTCCCTGAACGTTCCTTGCTATTTATCCCTCTGAATTTAATATCACCTTCTTTGGGGAGAAGAAGACCTTCCATCAATTTGATCAGGGTGGTTTTTCCTTCTCCGTTCAACCCCAATAATCCGTAGATAGTTCCAGGTTGGAGATTTAAAGAGATATTTTTTATTATTTTTCTTTTTTTGGTATACCCATAGGATACCGAATTGACGGTTAACATAGGCTTATTGTTTTAGTGTATTAGTATGTTAGTACACTACAAATATAAGCTAGGATTTTTAATTTCCAAGAATTATTTAAAAAAAAGCTGTCCTGGAGATTTTCATTCCAGGACAGCTCAAAAAGCCTTTAAGGCTAAATTATCTTATATTTTATCTTCCGCTAGCAGGAGGAGGGGTTTTATCAACCACTAATTTTTTATCGCGGTTAGCGATTTCCCATGCCGTATGGAACACTAATTTCTCGCGTTTTGCCATCATAGGGAAGTTGATTTTATCTACCGTATCGTTCGGCGTATGGTAATCTGGATGTAATCCGGAGAAATAGAAAATCACTGGAATATTGTGTTTAGCCAAATTGTATTGGTCTGAACGGTAATAGATGCGCATAGGATCCTTTGGATCATCGTACATATAATCCAATTCCATCTGTGTGAAATCCTGGTTTGCTTTCTCATTGATCGCTTTCAATTCGGAGCTCAACATTTCTGATCCGATGGCATGGATATAATTATGGTTTCCTTCCAAATGTTTATTGTCGATACGGCCGATCATGTCCATATTCAAACAGGCTACCGTATTTGCTAATGGGAAAACTGGGTTCTGGGAATAGAAATCGGATCCAAGAAGGCCTTTTTCTTCCGCTGCAAAAGCCATGAACAAGATGGTTCTACGAGGACCTCTACCTGCTTTTTTTGCAGCTGCAAAAGCTTTCGCAACCTCCATCACACCTACCGTTCCAGAACCATTATCATCAGCTCCTGGAAAGAAAGTGCCATCTGGCAATACACCATCATGATCATAGTGACCGGAGATGATCAATACTTCATCCTTAAGGTCAGTTCCCTCGATAACACCTAGTACATTTGGATCGAATAGATTTTCTTTTTTAGAACCCATGCTCGCATTCAAGGATGCTTTCAGGACCGAAGAATTAGGTTTTTTTGTCGAGCTAACAGTTTGCTTGAATTTACTAATCGATGTATTGTTTGCAGCCAATATCTGGTTAGCAGTTGCTTCTGTAATATTTACTACTGGAGCTGCGGTGCTGTTATTTGTAGTTTCTTTATCTGATGATTTCAACCTGTAACTTCCGCTGGTCATTCTTGATCCAAAACGTTTGATCATTTCCGCTGCTTGAGAGTTAGCGGACAAGATCAAGGCTGGGTTTTGTTTCATGACTTCTTGAAGTCTTTTAGAACGACTGGTCGACCAATCCGATAAGGTGGAAGTTCCAGTGATCAATGAGTTTCCGGAGGCATCCATAGGTTCGCCTTCGTTGATGACCAAAACTACTTTACCAGCTAGATTCTGTCCAGCATAGTCACTATAAGATGGCGTATTAATTCCATATCCAACGAATACAATCTCTGAAGCATTGAAGTTTCTGAAAGCATTGGATCCTGTTACATAAAAATCTTTGGCATTGACCAAGGTTTGGTTGTTCAGGTTGAACTGCTCCACCACATATGAAGATTTAACAAGGTTCACAGGCTGATAATAAGAACCATTTACAGCTGGTTTTAAACCTAGTTCCTGGAATACCTTGGCGATGTATTCTACGGTCTTTTTACCACCTTCTTGCCCAGTTCCACGACCGGCAAATTCTTTCGAAGCAAGAATGGTAAGATGTGACTTTGCAGATTCTTCGGTTAAAAGGTCTGCATACTTCTTTTGAAGGGTATGTTGATTGACCGAACAGCTGAACAGCGTAGGGATCAACAAGGATACAAAAAAGAACTTTTTCATATGGTTTTATATTGGTTATGAACAGGAAATCTTATTTACGCGGTTAGCGTGGCGGCCACCTTCAAAGTCAGTGGTCACGAATGTACGAACAATACGTTTTGCTAGATCTAGATCGATAAAACGAGCTGGGATACATACAATATTAGCATCGTTATGCTGACGAGCCAATGCAGAGATTTCTTCCAACCAGCAGATTGCTGCACGGATTCCCTGATGTTTGTTCGCCGTAATGGCAACTCCGTTTGCACTTCCACAAATTAAGATACCCAAATCGTTCTCTTTGGTCTCTACACTGCTTGCCACAGGATGAGCAAAATCTGGATAGTCTACTGAATCTGCAGTACTCGGACCAAAATCTTGAACAGTATATCCCAATTCTTCCAAAAATGGAATCAAGGCTGCTTTGTAATCTACACCGGCATGATCACTGCCAATTGCTATTTTTTTAGACATAATCTATAAGTTATGGATTTCTATAATTTATGAATTGTAAAACTCTTTTTCTTCTTGTTCTTTTCGCTTCTTCACATTTGCGGAAACCATGATACTCACCTCATACAGAATGAACATTGGAGCACTCACAGTCAGTAAGGTCAGGATATCTGCCGTAGGCGTAATGATTGCTGCGATAGTTAAAATGATTAAGATAGCATATCGACGGCTAGCACGCATGAACTCTGGGGTCATAATACCAATCTTTGATAAGATGAATATCAGGATAGGTAATAGGAAGATAATTCCACAACCTAAGGTCAGGGTTGCAATGGTCGATAACCAGTTATCCGTTGTAAAGTTGTTATGGATCTCAGGACTTAGGGTATAGTTTGCTAAGAAATTGATGGATAAGGGTACTACAATGAAATATCCAAACAATGCACCTAAGAAAAATAATATGGTGGCATAAAATACGAACCCTTGTGCTGATTTTCTTTCAATTTTGGTCAATGCTGGTTTTATAAATAACCAAACTTCAAATAGAAGATAAGGAAATCCCAAGAACAAAGCAATTAATAAAGATCCGTTAATAGTAAGCATAAATTGGGATCCAACCTCTGTGGAAATTAAATTGAAATTTAAATTCTTAACGCAGAACCCTTCCAGGTTTAGGGCATCGCCCACTTTGCACATCATTTGATACGTCCAAAATTCTGGTTTTTTAGGCCCCATAATGATGGTATCAAATAGTTGTTCGAAATAAGAAAAGGAAATTATCGCAAATATGGAAATAGCAATTACCGATCGGATGATATGCCATCTCAGAACTTCAAGGTGGTCGAAGAAAGACATTTCTGCCTCAATATTC
Organism: Sphingobacterium tenebrionis; assembly: GCF_037126265.1. Taxonomy (NCBI): domain Bacteria; kingdom Pseudomonadati; phylum Bacteroidota; class Sphingobacteriia; order Sphingobacteriales; family Sphingobacteriaceae; genus Sphingobacterium; species Sphingobacterium tenebrionis. The sequence goes on along the minus strand of NZ_JAYLLN010000011.1, from coordinate 53,991 downwards.
TTTCCTTTATCCTTGATCGCCTGTATAAGTTTGATATTCTTTGACATGTAATTTTTTTACGCGTAATTTAAGTCGTAATAAACAAAAATACCATTCTTCTGCAGAAGAATGGCATCTTTTGTATTTGTAAAGTAAATTTTATACACTTTCCTCATCAGGATACTCCGTAAGATCGAAAGTTTCCATGAATTTGGTGGTAAAATTACCCGCTCTAAAGTTCGGATCATTCATTAAACGCAAGTGTAATGGGATGGTTGTCTTCACACCTTCGATCACGAATTCGCTTAATGCACGAGACATTGTATTGATTGCTTCCTCACGTGTTTGAGCCACACAGATCAATTTCGCAATCATGGAATCGTAGTTTGGTGGAATCGAATAGCCCGAATAAACATGCGTATCAACACGAACCCCATGTCCTCCTGGAGAATGGAAATTGGTGATCTTTCCTGGTGATGGACGGAAGTTGTTGAACGGATCCTCTGCATTGATACGACATTCGATCGCATGCATGGTTGGCTCATAACTTTTTCCTGAGATAGGAATGCCTGCTGCCACTTTGATCTGTTCTTTGATCAAATCGAAGTTGATCACTTCCTCTGTAACCGGGTGTTCTACCTGGATACGGGTGTTCATCTCCATAAAATAGAAGTTACGGTGTTTGTCAACCAAGAACTCGATGGTTCCTGCACCTTCATATTTTACCGCTTGCGCACCTTTGATGGCTGCTTCACCCATCTTCGCACGAAGCTCAGATGTAATGAATGGGGAAGGAGCTTCCTCAACCAATTTCTGGTGACGTCTTTGGATGGAACAGTCACGCTCTGAAAGGTGACATACTGTTCCATATTGATCTCCGATTACCTGGATTTCAATATGGCGAGGGTCTTCTACAAATTTCTCCAGGTAGATGCCGTCGTTTCCGAATGCAGCACCTGCCTCTTGACGGGCAGAATCCCAAGCAGGTTCAAATTCTTCATCTTTCCAAACAATACGCATACCACGGCCACCACCACCGGCAGTAGCTTTCAAGATGATAGGATATCCGATCTCATTGGCAATTTTGATCCCCGATTTAACATCAGGAACCAAACCATCAGAACCAGGGATAGTAGGTACTCCTGCATTCTTCATGGTTTCTTTGGCCGAAGCCTTATCGCCCATGCGTTCAATCTGTTCCGCAGTTGCACCAATAAACTTGATGCCATATTCTGCACAGATTGCCGAGAATTTCGCGTTCTCCGATAGGAAACCATATCCTGGGTGGATTGCATCTGCATTGGTCAATTCCGCTGCAGCAATAATATTTGGAATATTTAAATAAGAATCTTTACTTGCTGGAGGGCCGATACAAACTGCCTCGTCCGCAAAACGAACGTGCAAGCTGTCGCGATCGGCTGTAGAATATACAGCCACGCTCTGAATCCCCATCTCTTTACAGGTACGGATGATACGAAGCGCAATTTCCCCTCTATTGGCAATTAATATTTTTTTGAACATATTTCTAGCTAGGATCTACTAAGAATAAAGGTTGATCGTATTCAACTGGTTGCGCATCATTTACTAAGATCTTCACAATCTTACCCGATACTTCCGACTCGATTTCGTTGAATAATTTCATCGCTTCAACAATACACAATACTTTTCCAGGAGCGATTTCATCGCCAACATTCACAAAAACAGCTTTGTCTGGACCTGGAGAACGGTAGAATGTACCGATGATAGGAGATTTCACAGTAATGTATTTTGAGCTGTCATCAGCAGCTGGAGCAGCCGGTGCAGCAGCAACAGGTGCAGGAGCAGCTTGTGGTGCTGCAACAGCAGGTGCTGCGGCAGGAACAGTTGCAGTTACATAAGTAGGCTCCTGATTTGTTTTTATTGTAATTTTGAAATCTTTTTCTTCGATTGATACTTCATTCACACCTGATTTTGAAACGAACTTAATCAGATCCTGAATTTGTTTGATATCCATACTCATATGCTAGCAGGTTTTGTTTAATTATTGTAAAAATGATTAGCTATAAAGGTAATAAAATCTATTGTATTAGTATGCCCATTTCAAATAAATAGAGCCCCAGGTAAATCCACCTCCAAAAGCCGCTAATATCAAATTATCGCCTTTTTTCAGCTTGTTTTCCCATTCCCATAGACATAAAGGAATAGTTCCACTGGTTGTATTTCCATATTTTTGGATGTTCACCATCACCTTTTCCTCAGGTAGTCCAGCGCGTTCTGTTGTGGCATCAATAATGCGTTTGTTCGCTTGGTGAGGAACCAACCAGGCCACATCTTCTGAGGTCAAGTTGTTTCTTTCCATCACTTCCGCAGCAACTTCCGCCATATTGGTAACCGCAAATTTGAACACTGTTCTTCCTTCTTGGTAAGCATAATGTAAGCCTGCATCCACTGATTCATGTGAGGCAGGGTACATAGAACCTCCACCTTTGATGTTCAGGTATTGTCCACCAGATCCATCTGTTTTTAAGATAGAATCGATTACACCATTTCCTTCTTCGTTTGGTTCCAGCAAAACTGCTCCACAACCGTCTCCAAAAAGGATACAGGTATTTCTATCTTTATAATTGACTACAGCTGACATTTTATCGCCACCTACAACCAATACTTTTTTGTGCTTGCCCGACTCAATGAACTGAGCTCCGGTAGTTAATCCGAATAAAAATCCAGAACAAGCGGCTTGTAGATCGTATCCCCAAGCGTTTTTGGCGCCGATTTTATCGGCAAGGATATTGGCAGTTGCTGGAAACAACATATCTGGAGTACTTGTACAGAAGATGATCAATTCAATTTCTTCAGCAGAGATTCCTCTTTTTTCCAATAATCCTTTTACTGCTGGAACGGCAAGGTCTGATGTTGCTTTTCCTTCGTCTTTTAAGATCCTTCTTTCGCTGATACCTGTACGTGTAACGATCCACTCGTCGTTGGTATCCACCATGGTTTCCAACTCTTTGTTCGTTAGGATATAATCAGGAACATAACCATTAACAGCTGTAATAGCTGCATGAATTTTTGACATATTTCTTAATTAAAGGCAGATTTGATCCTATCCACAAAGTTGGATGCAATCATATCTCTAGACAATAAAACCATATTCTTAATGGCTTCCGGAGTTGAAATTCCATGGCCAATGATTACAGGTGCATTTACCCCCAAAATCGGGCTGCCCCCATAACGTTCATAGTTAAACCTATCGAAAAATTCATCCTTAAACCCTTTTTTCAGGGTTACCACATAGAAAGACTCTGCCAGTTTCAACACCACATTACCGGTGTAGCCATCACAGACAAATACATCTGCATGGTCGCTGAAAAGATCACGTCCTTCCGCATTTCCGATAAAATTAATGTTGTTGTTTTCTTTAAGAAGAGCGTATGAGGCAATAGTTAGGTTATTTCCTTTTTCTTCCTCTTCTCCAATATTGAGTAGTCCCACTTTTGGAGAAGAAATACCATACACATGTTCGGCATAAAGGCTTCCAAGGATGGCAAATTGGTTTAACATTTCAGGTTTACAGTCGGCATTGGCTCCAACATCCAGTAGGATTCCAAAACCGCTTTTCAACTTCGGAACATTGGTTGCAATGGCAGGTCGCAGTACCCCTGGTACAGTCTTGACGCTGAACATCGATCCGACCAACATAGCTCCTGTGTTACCTGCCGAAGAGAACGAGTCGATCTCTCCGTTTTTAAGAAGTTCAAATCCCTTTGCAATGGAGGAATTTGGCTTTTGTGTGATCGCTTTAGTAGGGTGTTCATGCATACTAATCCCTTCAGGTGCATGAACGTAGTCAAATTTGGAGGGGTCAGAACCGGCCGCTTCAATCGCTTTTCTACAGGCCTCTTCATCTCCGAACAGGACAATTCGCTGTGATTCTTCCAATACTTTCTGCGCATCAATTGCGCCTTTTATGTTCGAATCAGGTGCGAAATCTCCCCCCAACACGTCTAATCCAATCTTCATTCGTTATTATTTATAATATTCAATAATACGCAAAAAACATCCCAAGTGAAAGTGAATAATATAAAAATATTACACTTTTTTGGGATGTTTACTTAGAAAGATGTCTTTAGACAGCAGCAGTAGTCTCAACGATTAATTTACCGTTATAGTATAAATTACCGTCTACTGTATAAGCGTGGTGTGGTCTGTGAACTGCGCCAGTTTCTTTACAAACTGTCAACCCTGGAGCTTCTGCTTTATAATGCGTTCTTCTCTTGTCTCTTCTAGATTTAGAAATTTTACGTTTTGGATGTGCCATTTCGTATTTTAATTTTAGTTATTTTTAATTTTTTTCAATGCTTCCCAACGTGGGTCAATGTTTTCATTATCTCCACCTGATGAATCATCCTCGTTATTTTCGTTTTCGATCCTGCTCAACATTTCTGGGTCGCAGGAAACGCCAATACCTTGTTCCGAACATTTCGTGTATGGTGGAACCGCGACATTGATATATTCATATAACAACGGCGCAATATCCAATTCGTAATCACTTTTGGAAAGCATGATGACCTCTTCGGTATCATCGTTCCAATCTTCTTCACTGAATTTGACCAATGCACGTTCCTTGATGTGAACAGGGGAGTCGAATGTGGATAAGCAAACATCACAAGTCAGTTCAATACTTCCTTGGATATCAAAATTTGCAATCAACATATTCTCCTGTTTCTGCAAGTCGACCACTACTTTCAGGTCGCCTTTTTTCACTAGGGAATGTTCGTAACATTCAAAGAACTTCTCATCAATTTCAAAGTCAAAGCTGTGTTTACCTGTCGAAAGTCCTGAGAAAGGTATTCTATACTGTTTTAGATACTTCACAATCTTGCATTTGAGCCTGCAAAAGTAACGATTAATTAAACATAAATGAAATTTATTTTAAAAAATCCTACAGGCTATTCGTAATAATTTTTACCAAGTTCAATTTTTGGACGATCGTTGGCCATACGCCATTTGTTAGTGTCCCGCAAAGAATAAGCACAACCGCAATATTCCTGCATATAGAAACGCTCTCTTTTGCTGATTTCCAGCATTCTTTCTGAGCCGCCTTTCTTACGCCAGTTGAAAGTCCAGTAATCCATATCCGGATACCTGGAAGCCGCTCTAACACCGCAATCATTGATCTGGTCCATGTTTTTCCAACGGGAGATACCCAAGGAAGAAGAGATGACGTCAAAGCCATGGGCTGCCGCATATTCTGCCGTTTTCTCAAAACGCATGTCAAAGCACATGGTGCAACGAATGCCTTTTTCAGGTTCATTTTCCATCCCTTTGGCGAGTTCAAACCAATGGTCCACATCATAATCTGCATCTATGAATGGAATGTTGTGTTTTTCTGCAAAGCGGATGTTCTCCTCTTTCCGAAGGTCATATTCTTTTCTTGGGTGGATGTTCGGATTATAGAAATAGATAGTGAAGTCTATTTTCGAATCAATCAATGCTTCCATTACCTCGCCAGAACATGGTGCACAGCAGGAGTGAAGCAATAATTTCTTGCCTTCATTCGGAAGCGTTAGCTTCTCCCTTACAAATTCTTTCTTCTCCATGTGACAAAACTATTCTGCAATAGTACAAAAAACCAAGTATTTAATCAAATTAACACTTCTTCACATGCGCCAAGGATTGCTGAAAGGGATATTTTTATACATTTGTAATATAATAGGTTCCCGATGAAACAAAGATTACTTTACGCTTTATTTATTTTGTTAGGTTTTGGATTGATTACTTCCTGTGAAATGGATGATGATGAACCCGCTAAAAGTACGTCCATTTCTAGGTTGTATATTTCCTATTCCAATTGGAACCCGAATGTACAAGGGACACCGATCAATAACATGGCGATTGTTTCCAATGCCGATTCTACCAATTTCGGAGATGCAAGGACAACATCCTTTTACCTTACCCCATCATCAGGTGGGTCTACCATTTATTTCCACCCGGCCGCGAGAACGGTATTCCATGCGTCCTTGAATATTTCTGCTGTGGATACCATTATCCATACCGCGACCATTGGAGAGACCGGTGCACCAGCAAATAATCGTAAAATAATGAGCAAATTGCTGATGAAGCCAAGAGGGTTGGTTTTCCATCCTCATTTGGATCGATTATATACTGTTCAGGTGAATGAAGGAAGTTCCTATGTGTATGTTTTTGATAGACCACGTGGGATAAACCAGGTCGTGATTCCTGCACAGACCATCGAACTGGCTGATCAGTTGAATGCCTGGGATGCCACCATTGTGAATTCAAAATTAATCCTTAGCCGTACAGGAAAGGATGGTGGATTGGATATTTTTGATAATCTTGTTCCACGTAGAGAACCATTGATCCCGAACTTAAGCCCTTCCAAAAGCTTGAAAATTGTAGGTACTTCCAATATCCAGGGGATTTCGATCGATACGGTCAACAACATGATGGCAGTAGCCGATTATCCGGATAACAATTCGGTAGCTGGGGCAGGTAGGATCTTGATATTTGATAATTTTACTTCCTTGCTGGAGGGTTCAGAGACGATTACTCCTTCCAGAATCATCACTGGAGCAAATACAAAATTAATTAGACCATCGGATGTGGACCTGGACTTTAGAAAGGATAGTAAATATTTTTATGTGGCAGATCCGGGATCTTCTTTAGTGTATCGATTTCTGAAATCAGCGGATGGGGATGTAGCACCTGAATCCCAATTTTCTAGAGCAGGATTGAATCCAGTGAGTTTATCCCTCGACGCTCGAAATTAATTGCAGCATCAATTCCACTTCTAGTTTTTTCTCGGCATTGTCCACATGGTCATACGCAGCAATCAGGTTGCGAAGCACTCTGCGGATAATCGCTAGGTTATCACAGGGCAAGGTGTATTCATCCGATAAGGGGAGATTCAGCTGCCTTAGGAAAGCAAATATATCCTCCTCCCGCATAATCTGACCGCGGTTGAATACATTGATATAGAAGAGTACCTTATCCTGATTATCTCCATCTGCATAGGCCAGAACAAAGTGCTTCGGAAGGTTTACCCCAAAAATAGGGATATCCAATTTTTGTGCTACCAAAGCATAGATACAGGCAAGGCTGATCGGATTCCCCTTTTTGCTCTCCAAGACTTTATGGATAAAGGAATTCTGAGGATCGTGGTAATTTGTGGTATTTCCTGATAGGCCAAATTCCCTAAAAATGATATTGTTCAATAATTTCACCTTTTCTACCGGGCTCATATCGTACATCAGATGATACCAGGCATTCCGGCGTAACTCGGCCAATTGCACATACACCTGTTCATCATTCAGGTTCGGATATTGATATCTATTGATGATCAACAATCCTTCAAGAAGATCTTCTGCATTATTTAATTTCCAGAGCTGTAGGTCGTTCTTGACCTGATCAAATTGAATCTTATGAACAATGTTTTCGATTCTGCTCTGAGAGAGGGGATCAAATGAGGACTCCCAAGAGCTTTCCAAGAGCGGAATAACTTCGGGACCACAGGTGATAAGTTTGTGTTCGATTTCTCGGAAAATATCCGTGTCCGGATCGTCCAAGAGATAAATTAGTGCCTTTATTTCTTTTTCGTTCACATTGAAAATTACAAAAATAAAGGCACAACTCAAAAATTATTTCAGCTGCCCATCCAACATATGGATAATTCTTTTGCCATATTCGGCATTCTTTTCGGAGTGGGTAACCTGAATGATGGTGACACCATCATCATTTAATTGTTTAAATAATTCCATGATCTCTTCTCCTTGTTTTGAATTGAGGTTTCCGGTCGGTTCATCGGCCAGCAATAAATTGGGGGATCCTGCTAATGCCCGGGCTATACCAACGATCTGTTGTTGGCCCCCAGATAATTGGGCGGGGAATAGGTCTTTTTTACCTACGATATTGAATCGATCCAACAGATCGCTGACGATACTTTTTCGTTCAGAAGAGGAGATGTTTTTATAGATCAATGGGGTTTCGATGTTTTCATAGACTGTTAGTTCATCGATCAGGTGATAGGATTGGAAAACATAACCCATATGGGACTGGAACAGTTGGGTCCGTTTCTTCGGTTTCATGGTTAAAACATCTTCATCCATGAAGAAGTATTTTCCTTCATTAGGTCCATCCAACATCCCGATGACATTGAGTAAGGTGGATTTTCCAGAACCTGATGGCCCCATGATGGAAATGAAATCACCTTCTTGGATGGTGAGGTTGATGTCCTTTAGGATGAAGGATTTGGTGCCTGCTACACTGTACCATTTGAAAATATGTTCTAATCTTATCATGTTTAAATTTAAAATTTTAATGTTAATTTTTTGTATTGTGGTTTTTGTTCCTCTTGCATCATTGGTACTTTCGCGTCATTGCGAGGTACGAAGCAATCTAACTAACCCTGTCATCCTGAGCATCGTCGAAGGATCTGTACGGTTGGTGGTAAACGTTCAGATACTTCGACTTCGCTCAGCATGACAAAAACGAAAGATTGCTTCGTCGTGCCTCCTCGCAATGACGAACCCCACTCAACCTCTCAAACCCTTCCAATACACCCTACACAACGCCACACCCTTCCAATACCACCTATAAATCCCTCAAAGTCTTCACGGGGTTTTGCAACCCAGCCTTTATCGTCTGTAAATTCACCGTAACTAAAGTAACCACAAAAACCAACAATGCCGCCAAGCCGAAAAACCACCACGAAATCTCTATCCTATAGGCAAAATCCTCCAGCCATTTATTCGAAAAATACCATGCTATCGGACTTGCAATCAAAACCGCCAAAAATATAATCAGCACATAATCCCTATTAAACAAGTTGGAAATACTCATAATCGAAGCCCCAAGCACCTTCCTTATCCCAATCTCTTTTGTCCGTTGTTCTACGCTTTGCAATATTAAGCCAGAAACACCCAAAGCAGAAATAAAAAGCGCCATTCCTGCAAACAACAAAAACAACTGGGCCTGTTTACTTTCCTTCACATACGTTTTTTCATACAGCTCATCCACCCAATTATAGTTTAAATACCTTCCAGGATAGAACTGATCCATCACTTTCTGTACCCCTTGCATGGCCAACCTTTCCTGCCCAGGTTTTACCTTGAGTAATATCCCTGCATAGGAAGTTAATTGATGTGCACTAATTACCGTAAATCCTATTTTCTTATGGAAAGACTCACTATGAAAATCTTTTACTATCCCAACAGGTATAACCTTCAAATCACGATGTATCTGCCCCAATTCGCTAATATTCAATTTCATGGCAGTACTTTCTGTCAGCAATACCTTCTTAATTCCATCAGTTTCTTCCCCTTCCACAGCATCTGGGTCTGCTATTTCCACATAGTCCGACTCATTTAAAAACCTACCTTTCAAAAGCTCCATATTCAAAAGCTTACCCAGATCCACATCGCCATTAATATAGTTTACCTGAATTTTATGCTCCGCATTGTCGGGGTCTGGGATGAATTTTGAAAAATTTCCTGACCCGTTACTTGGTGTCCAGCCTGATACACTAACCGTTTCTATGCCAGGTAAATTTGCCAATTCGTTCTTTACAGCAGCACTTTTCTCTCCAACGCCAAAATGACCTATACCCATGACATGGTCGACATTGATTCCCAAAGATTTTTCCTGAACCAATTTCAGTTGAGATTTGATCGTAATCAAGCCAATGATTACGATCAATGAAATGGAAAATTGAGTAATGATCAATGATTTCTTGACCCATACATCAATCACCTGCGATTTACTGATTTTATTTCGTAAGGCCTCTGCGGTATTCACCCTAGAGATGATAAACGCGGGATATATGCCGACAAGCACACTCAGCAACAAAATAGTGGGAAAGTACAGGGCAAGCATAGGAATTAATTGCGCTCTAACATAAGCTAATTCATACCCTAAGAATTTTTCCAATACCGGGAGGGAAAGAAAATAGAACAACAGCGAAATACATGCAGCGATGAAAAATAGCATAATAGTTTCCTTTAATAGATTTACTATCAAGCTGCTTCGCTTTGCCCCCAATATTTTATGTAGGTTGATCTGTTTGACCCTTTTTAAGGTTTTTGCAGCAAAAATATTGATATAATTGATGCAGGAAATCAAAAGTACCAGCGCTGCAACAGCCATCAATATTTGGCTTGCTTTTTTATTCCCACTGATGTTCGTTCCATCGATAGGTTCCATATACATCGCGGTTATTGGCTGAAGTCTGAACGATGTTTTGGAAGCCATCTCTGGACCAAGGAAATTAGCATACCACTGGCTTGCTTTTTTCGCCAAAGCATCTGCATCGGTACCCACTTTTAATTTCAAAATCTGTTGGCTAAAAAAGCCCCATCCTTCCCGATTTAATGGGATTTTAGGTTTACCAGTCAGGTAGATAAATTCGGTTCGGAAAACCGAATTATAAGGCATATTATCCATAACGCCAAGGATCACATATTCCGATTTTTTGTCAGAATAGGAATCAGCAGATAAAATGGTTTTTCCTATGACATTTTCCCCTTTAAAATAGCGTTCCTTAAAAGATTTACTGATCAACAGATTTTTCTTACCTGCAACTAGGTTTTTGGCACTTCCTTCAAGAATATGCACATCCAGTAGATCAAATACATTGTTCTCCGCTTCCAAACCTTCAATTTTTATTGCAGGTTCTGCCTCGCCCTGTAAATTGAGGTAGATCTGCCCTTGGCGCATGTGTGAGGCAGCCTCAATCTCCGGAAAAGATTTTTCCAGCTCGGTACCGAGATTGACATAAGCGGTACCATTTTCATTTTCTACACCTGCGGTAGAATCGATCGTGACAATACGGTATAATTGGGAGGAATTTGTCCAAGATTTATCATAGGATTGTTCCTCAAAATAAACACTGGAAATCAGCAAACAGATCAAGAAACCAAGGGACAGACCTAGGATATTGATCCAAGTAAAAGTCCCGTTCTTTAAAATATTACGAAATATCAATCTATTCATCACGCAAACTATCTACAGGATTTGCTCTTGCGGCACGTAAAGTTTGCCAAGCAATCGTACTCCAAGCTATAAAAACGGTTATTAAAGCGGCCAATGCAAACATCCACCATTGGATGCCGATTCGGAAGGCATACATTTCCAAGTATTTGTTCATCATCCATAAAGCTATCGGTGCTGCAATCAGAAAGGCTATCCCAACCAGCTTAATAAAATCTTTGGATAATAATAGGATCAAACTGGCGATCGAGGAACCCAATACTTTCCGGATACCTATCTCTTTTACTCGTCGATTGATGGTCAATAATGCCAAGGCAAATAAGCCCATGCAGGAGATAACAATTGCGATACCAGTTCCTACCATCACAATGCCGGAGAAGCGACGATCATCCTTATACATATTCTGGGTGTTTTCATCCAGATAGGAAATAGCAACTGTTGCTTTAGGGTTCACTGTTTTCCAAATTTTTTCTACGTTGGCCAGTGTTTCCGATAAATCCTGGGTTTCAACCCGTACAAAAATATAGTCTACGGCAAATACACTTGGATTGATAGATAAAGTTAGAGATTCTACTTTTTTGCGTAGATCCTGAAAATTAAAATCATGGATTACACCGATCACCAAGGATTTTCCATTCAAATTAATCTGTGTTCCTAAAACTTTATCGATTCCACCCATCTGTTCTGCCATTTTTTTATTGAGGATGACTGAATTGGTATCCGTGGCAAAACTTCTGTCAAAATCTCTTCCGGCCAATAACTTGATATCCAGTGTTTTTAGGTAATCGTAATCTATTCGCATATAATTGGTCGTGATCTCCCGGTTGTCTTGGTTGAAACCAAACACACTTCTTCTGGAAGTACCATCATTTCCCAAACCCATATTCACATCCGATCCACTGACAGCTTTCACCCATGATTCTTTTTCTAAGGCTACCCGCATTCTGTTCAAGGCATCTTCATGGTCAATTCCACTTCCAATAGGGATACTGATCACTTCGGATTTATTATAACCCAATGGCCGATTACTGATGTAGTTCAATTGTGAACTGATGACGATGGTCGAAACGATCAATAAAATAGCTATTACAAATTGCAAAACGGTTAAGGTGTTCCTGATTCTAGAAGATTTTACCGAAGACCCGCCTTTTAAGGAATGGATGATATTGGAGTTGGCTATTTTCCATGCCGGGTAACCACCAGCAATCAAGGTAATAACTAAGAAAATACCAAGAAATATCAAGAGGTTAGTGGGTGAAAATATATCCAGGATAGTCAAACGGTAATTCATGCTGGCATTATATTCTGGCAATAGCGCCCAAGCAAGCAGGCCGCCGAACACTAGAGCAATAATGCACAATAGAAAGGCCTCGGTCCATAACTGAACCACCAAGTGTTTAATAGTTCCTCCCAATGTTTTTCGGGTACCGATTTCCTTGCTTCGCAATAAGGAATTGGCAAGGGATAAATTGATGAAATTCGAACAGGCAATGAAAACGATCAAGCCGGCAATGGTTAACAGTATCCAAGGGAAGGAGGCTGATGGCCCATTGGCAATCCCTAAATTGCTCAGATGAAAATCCGCAACCGGTATGATCTGCAAAGAAAAGTATTGCCCATCTTTGTCGGCTGTTGCACCATCCCTTTTCAGGTTTTCAATATTGCTCTTGTAATATTGCTGGGTCAATGATCTGATTTCCTTTGCGAATTTCTGTTCATTGATTTTTCCATCCTTTAGCTTAACTATCACTTCGTGATTGACATTATCCCATCGATCCTTATCGTCCTGGTAATTGGGTTTCTGCTCAAAGCGAACCAAACTAGTAAATTTTAAACTGGAATTATTCGGGGGAGTTTCAACGATGGCTGATATTGTTTTTGGAATCCAAGTGCCTTGGATGTATACTTCTACCTGTTTTCCTGTGGCATCCAGGCTTCCAAATAGTCTTTCAGCCATGGATTCATCAATGACGATATTGCCAAGATCGCTCAAAGCCTTTTGGTCTCCTTTGATGATGGGGAAACTGAGGATGGAAAGAAACTCTTCATCCACAAACTTATTGGAGGATTCAATTTCCTTGCTACCATTTCGGATGACCACATTGCCATTGGCAATTCGGGTCACTGCTTCGACATTCGGAAGTTCTTTTTTGAGCAATGGACCTAATGGAGCCGGCATGGAGGTGTTGTATTCCACCCCGCGTTCGGGTTGGCTCTTACTATATAATAATCCGATGCGATCAACATCCTTGTAGAAGGAATCGTAGGAAAGCTCAAACCTGGCCGTTAGGAAAAGGATAATGGCCGATCCCAAAGCAATCGCTAAACCCAAGATGTGGATTAAGCTTAGTGATTTGGTTTTTAGGATACTCCTCCAAGCAGTTTTTATGTTCAACATTGTTGTAGTATTTAGTATATAGTAATTAGTATTTAGTATTTAGTATTAAGACAATTGCCTTGCCAGTTGGGTATGTGGTTGATTTTTAGATTGTTGTTAGTTTGTTTTTGGGTTGATATTGTTCGATAATGAACAGTGTTTGTACGGATTTGAACGGTTTGATGATTGTATTTCCCCCGTCATTGCGAGGAGGTTTTTCCCCGTCATTGCGAGGAGGTACTTTCTGCGTCATTGCGAGGAGGTACGACGAAGCAATCTTTACCCATGTCATGGTGAGCGTAGTCGAACCATCTGTTCGTATGCATTACAGCGTACAGATCCTTCGACTACGCTCAGGATGACATGCGGGAAGATTGCTTCGTTCCTCGCAATGACGCTGGAAGATTGCTTCGTTCCTCGCAATGACGTTGCCCTCGCATTGCCCTCCCAATGGCATTGCCATCGCTCCCCCGCGCCGGCCTACTCATCCCTCAAACTATCCACCGGATTTGCCCTTGCTGCCAAATACGTTTTGGATAATAAAATAACCGTTGCTACCAACAACAAACCCATTGCTGATACCGGAAAAATCCACCAGCTGAAAGCTGTTCGATAATTGAAATCCTCCAACCATTTATTGCCAACATACCATGCTATTGGGAATGCCAGTAAACATGCAATAGCCACCAGACTCAATAAACCCTTCAATAACATCATAAGGATCTGCGAGATGGAAGCACCCAAAACCTTTCTAATACCGATCTCTTTAGTACGTTGGTTTGCTGTAAACAATCCCAATCCAAAAAGACCCAAACCAGCGATAACAATAGACAACGTAACTGCCCAGGTCAATAATTTCGACAATTGCTGTTCCTTCTTATATAATCCTTGAATCGTTTCATCTACAAATTTAAATTCGAATAGATCCGTCGGGAAAACAGCATTAAATTCTTTAGCAATCTTATCGGTTGTCCCTTTCCAAGTTTCAGGATGATTTTTATTCAATTTAATATGCATTACATACCCATCCCGGTCCCCTGCATAAAGAATTGGTCGGTTTTCAACGCGAGCATTGGTGATGTCGAAATCCTTCATGACCCCAACAATCATCATACTTTTTTTATTCAAGGTTAATCCCAAAGCCTCCTGAGGAGATTCCAACTTCAACTTTTCCAAGGCTTTCTCATTGATCAAGATCTCCTGCAGGGAATCCCGCATCATCACATTCCGGCCAGCAATCAATGGGATTCCATAAACATGAAGGTACTGGTCATCCCCACTTCTGAAATCCATATCAATGGACTCTTCCGTACTGGAATTGTCTAGCGTAATACTGGTTTTTAATTCCCCATTTAAAATAGGCGCTTGATTACCAAAACTGATACCTTGGATCTCAGGAATAGATCCCAACCTTGTTTTCAATATATTTCCTTTCTCGGAGTTCTGATAATTTCCTGGAATAAAGAACGTCAGGACAGCCTCTTTTTGAAAGCCCAGATCCTTATTGGAAATATAGGTCGTTTGTTTAACCACCAAGAATACCGCAATCAGAAACACCTGTGCCAATGCAAATTGAAAAACGGTCATTACCTTTCTTACCCAGCTACTACGTGAAAGATTACTGTTCTGGTTTACTTGATTTTTGAGGGCAAGGATAGGAGAGTAGCCTGTTAAGACCCAGGCCGGATAAAAACCTGCCAAAAGGGTTACTAGCAATAATTGTCCAACCAAAAAAGCGATTGCCAGTGGGCTTGCCAAAGCGGACAAGGATAAACCTGCGGGAATAAATCCTTCAAATGCTTTCAGCAGGATTGGTGTGAAAAGAAGGGACAGTAAGGTGGCGGTCAAAGCTATTAAAAAGGTTTCTGTTAGGAATTGTCTGGTCAATCTGGCCTTTGAACTTCCAAGTGTTTTACGAATACCTATCTCTTTGGCTCTCTCTGTAGATTGGGCAGTCGTCAAGTTGATGAAATTGATGATTCCCAAGGCCAATAAGAAGATAGCCAAAATGATCATGTTTCTTAGTGTGCCAGCTTTGGTCGCATTATAATTGAAATCACTGTTGAAATGTACATCCGATAAGGGTTGTAATTTGAAATCATCAACAAAGTTTTCCTCAAGGTTTTTATTTTTCCTATTGATGGCAATGATGGTTTTTTCAAAAGTTTCTGCGTCCACACCTGGTTTTAATTTGACCAATGCATTGGTATTATCATTGTAGCTGTTCCAGGAATCATAAGCAAAAATCGTGTTGAGAGATGAGTAGCTTGGAATAGTAGCGGTTGATAAAAATGACTGGAACTTAAAATCTGAGTTTTCGGTCATTTCTTTAACCACACCGGTTACTTGTAGATTGATCGAATCTAGAAACACGACCGTTTTTCCAAGCACTGCATCGGGGGTTTCTTTTGGAAAGAACCTTTCCAGGTTGCGTTCTGTCAATACAATGCTATTGGGTTTATTTAGGTCCTTAACATTTCCTGCTATCCAGGTATGTGGATAGAGTTCGAAGTATTTGTCATTAACAAAGGCTATTTTATTGTCCTTGAAAAATACTTTCTCTTCGCTGTTTGAAGTGGTAGGGATTTTTATTTTTTCCAAGAATGATTTGAAGATAGGCGCTATGAACTCCTTATTGGAAGCTTCTTGGTCGATGGTTTCAATCAATGGTGCTACTAGACCAGAAATCTTAAATGTTCCATCGGTGACAATGCGGTATACCCTTTCTTTATCTGGAACATGCTTATCAAAACTATAATCATATTGCACAAAGAGAAAGATAACCAGTGTGGCGCTGATACCTATCGCCAAACTGAGGACATTGATAAAGGTCATCAATTTGTTCTTTTTTATGGTTCTTATGGCTGAAGTAAGCATAATTAAGTTTTTATTAGTTAATTTTTTATTTTTTTATTCTCGCTATAACGTCATTGCGAGGAGACTATCTCGTCATTGCGAGGAGGTACGACGAAGCAATCTTTCGCCATGTCATGGTGAGCGTAGTCGAACCATCTGTTCGTATACTTAACAGCGTACAGATCCTTCGACTACGCTCAGGATGACATGCGGGAAGATTGCTTCGTTCCTCGCAATGACGCTGGCGTCGCAATGACGCGGGAAGATTGCTTCGTTCCTCGCAATGACGCTGGCCTCGCAATGACGCTGGCGTCGCTCTCCATTCCCTCGCTCTCCATACCCTCGCACTCCATTCCCTCGTTCCCCGCGGCCGGTTACTCATCCCTCAAACTATCCACCGGATTTGCCCTTGCGGCCTTAACAGCTTGATAACCTATCGTCAACATCGCCGCAAAAATCGCCAACATCCCGCCCAACAAAAACGGTAACCATGAAATCTCAATTCGATAAACAAAATCATTTAACCATTTGCTACAAGCCCAATAAATAATCGGACTTGCTATAACAAAAGCCAGCAAAATCAATTTCACGAAATCCTTAGACAGCATCCCAACTATCCCCGAAACCGATGCCCCTAACACTTTCCGAATTCCAATCTCCTTGCTCCGTTGGAAAGTACTCAACGTGGCCAATCCAAATAGCCCTAAGCAACTGATCAGGATCGCGATTCCGGTACTGATATTAGTCATCTTCGCCAATTGCTGTTCCTTTTTATAAAGCGCCAGCACCAGCTCATCGTAGAATTTATAACTGAATTCTTCCGAAGGGAAAAACTTACTCCATCTCTGCTGTATATTCTCAATAATATTCGGCCAATCCGATTTCTTAAGATTATCCAATTTGATGTTATACATTTGAAGATCCCTTTCATCATAAACCAAAGCCGTTGGTTCTATTGGAGTATAAAAATCACGGGAATGAAAATCTTTGATTACCCCAACAATAGGATACATCCTATTCGTCTGTCCTATAACTTTTCCGATTGCTTCTTCAGGCGTTTTGAATCCATAAGCCCGCACTGCAGTTTCATTGATCAACAACCCATTGGTTGTATCGGATGGAATAAGATTCGAACCGGCAATCAATTCCAGTTTATAGAAATTCAGGTAAGCGGTATCAATGGTTTTTGTGTACACAGTCCTCGCGATAGGCGCTGATTTATCCGCTGGATAATACCGCATTTCTCCCGAGGCATAATTATCCGAAAAGGGCTCTGAACCGAAAGTTACATTGGTCACTCCGGGCACTTTTCTGATTTCATCCAACAAAGCATGTTTCTTGCTTTGGAAATTTTTCGATTTATAGATTTTATAAGAGACTTGGGCAAGAATCACAGCGTCCTTGTCAAATCCAAAATCCTTTTTGACCACATAATTTAATTGTTGGCCAATAATAATGGCCCCAACGATAAATATTTGTGCAATGATGAATTGAAAAATGATTAAGCCTTTACGCAGGTTTATTTTTTCTTTTCCTACAGCAAGCAGATTTTTAGATCTAAAGATGTCAATAGGATTTACCTTGCCCATCATCCATGATGGATAAAGACCAGCGAACAAAATCGTAAAAATTAACAAGCCGCCCATTATGCCAACAAATAATGTAGGATCTGCATAGGCTTTATTGCTTTCACTGATCAGATCTCCCAAAAGATAGATTCCTAATTGGGAAACAAAGAAGGAAAGAAAGGCTGCAATCAGGACAACAAGGGCAGTTTCACACATCATCTGAAGAATAAAGGACCGTTTTGAACCACCTAATGTTTTACGAATTCCGATCTCTTTATGGCGCTGAGGCAATTGTGCTGTGCTCAGGTTGATATAGTTGATACAGGCCAATACCAATAAAAATATGCCAACACCAATTAATGAATATATAATCCGCTTACTTGTTTTGGGAACATCTCTTTCCATCATCGCTGTTGAAAAATGAGATTCAAGGAGCGGCATGGTGATTAAGGTCCGTGTAAAGTTATAATCAAGTAATTCCTTGTTTTTAATTTCAATCCATTTGGCATCCGAAAATTGTTGTACTTTCTGGACCGCTTGATGCACAATTCCTTCAGATTGGGCAGAAACATAGAGCTTATGCTGGCCATTAGTATGTGTCCAGGTCCTTAGGTTCTTATCCCGTTCTGTTTCCCTGATCAATATGAATTCCTGCCCAGTGAATTCAGTGGGATAGGAAAGGTCAGCCACAATTCCAGAAACTTCTTTTTTTAGGCTGTCATTGTAGATAATGGTTTTTCCTAGGATTTCCGCATTGGACAATTTTGGGAAATAATGCTTTGCTCTTTTTTCGGTCAGGACAACTTGATGGGGCGAGGTAAGTGCAGTCTCTTTATTACCTTCAAGCCAATTATACTCGATAAGGTTGAAATAATCTTTATCTGTTTCGATAGTAGCCGTCTCATCAAATGTGGGTTCTTCCTGTTTTTTCTCCTGACCATTTGTTGCTGGGATGGTTACAGTTTCTACAAAATACCTGAAGACAGGGACAACTTCATCCAATCCAAAATTATTGGCTTTCAAATAAAAATAGATCGGTCTGGATACACCTGAATGTAGGTCGTCCCTACCTTCCGCCTTAAAATGACTGATGATACGATAGATGCTTTCTTTCTTCGGAAGTTCCTTTTCGAAGGATAGTTCGTAACTCACATATTTATAGATCACCCAGCAGGAACTGATGCCTATGGTTAGACCTAATATATTCAAAAAGCTGAATAGCTTATTTCGAATTAATTGTCTGATCGCGTTTTTAAACATATGGTGTGATGTTTTTATGTTTTATTGTTTATTTTTTTTCGTTTTCTGCGTCATTGCGAGGAACGAAGCAATCTTCCCGCATGTCATGCTGAGCGAAGTCGAAGCATCTACATTTGGTACACGTACAGATCCTTCGACTGCGCTCAGGATGACAAAGGCGAAAGATTGCTTCGTCGTACCTCCTCGCAATGACGGCGAGAACCCCATGACGCAAAGTCCCGCAATGACGTAGCCCCTCTCCATGCTCAATTACTCATCCCTCAAACTATCAACCGGATTCGCTCTGGCGGCTTTCAAAGATTGAACTCCCATGGTAATAAAAGCAATCAGCAAAGTAGCAATAGCCGGAATACTGAACATCCACCAACTCAATTCAATCTTAAAAGCAAAATCTGTCAACCATTGATTCATAGCCCACCAAGCAATTGGTGTAGCAATAACAATAGAAATCAAAATTAACTTGATATAATCCTTTGATAATAGCCTAATAATTCCCCCAACGGTACTACCCAAAACCTTCCGAACACCGATTTCTTTCGTTCGTTGTGCAGTAGTTATGGTCACTAAGCCCACCAATCCCAAACAGCTGATCAAAATGGTAATACCAGAAGATAAATTGATGATCTTTGAAAACCGCTCCTCTTTTTCATACAGTTGCTTGATCCGATCATCATAAAACTCATAGCTAAAAGCAGTTGCTGGATAGTATTTTTCCCATTCCTTTTGAATGATTCCAATGCTAGACTTCCAAGTCGAAGGATCATTGTTTAATTTGATGGCTATATTTTGTAATTGACCACGTTTATTGGAGGCAAGGAAGGATACAGGCTCCAATGCCACATGCATACTTTTACTATGGAAATTCCCAACCACACCTGTAATCTTTCGGTCTTTATCCCAAGCATTTACTTCCTGTCCGATAGCTTCTTGCGGCGATTTATAGCCCAGATCATAGATGGCTTTTTCATTCAAAATAATTCCTGTACTGGTATCGGAGATCGTAAGTGCTCGTCCAGCGAGCAATTTCATGTCATAGACATCAAAATAGGAATCACCCACTAGCTTAAAGGGCATATTAACTTTCATTAATCCAGTATCCGAAGAGCGGTTGACAAAATTTCCCCAATGATCATTACTTAGGGGAAAATGACCTAGCGCAGCCTGTTGGATTTCCGGATATTTGTTGAGTATTTCCTTAAAGATTATGGGATTTTTTTTGCCATCTTCCTCTTTAAATGGTAAAGACAAGGTAAGTAAAGCGTTTTTATTGAACCCAAGATCACTGCTCAACATATGTTTCATCTGAAAGCCGATGATAAAGGTTGCAACCACAAATACTTGTGCAATAATAAATTGGAACACGATCAATGCTTTTCGGACAGAAATATTACCAAAAGAAAGTTTAGCATTTTTATTCACCTTCAAAACATCAATTATTTGGACTTTATTGATGAGATAGGTTGGGTAGATGCTGGAAAAAAGGGTGATCAGCAGCAGCAAGGCCAACAAAAAGAGGAAGATCAATCCAGCATGGCTGAAATTTTCTAAGTCACTTGGCAAATAATGGCTGAAAAACCGTTCGAATAACTTGGTAAGCGGCCAAGACAATAGGAGAGAGGCACTGGTAATCATCAACGTCTCTAAAAAGAAATTGACAGTTACTTGTTTCCCTTGTTGACCTAATGTTTTTCTGATGCCGATTTCCTTGGCTCTTTGGGGGATTAAAGCCGTACTAAGGTTGATATAATTAATACTGGCCAAAAGCAATAGAAATAACCCTATACCGATCATGCCATAGACCACGTTTTTATTGGTGCTGTTGGAAAGAATGGTGTTAAAATGTGCTTCAGATAGTTTTGCAAGTTGTAATTCCCCCTTCACGTTATACTCCGACCATTCCTTTTCGGTTAATTGCATGAGTTTGTTCTTTAAATGCAGGAGAACAGGCGCAATATCTTTTTCATTATTGATTTTGATAAACAGGTGATTGTTGGAATTGGAGGATGCCCAGGACTGATCTCTCCATTCTGAATCTTTGACCAGCTGGAATTCCTTGGCGGTAAAAGTACTTGGATAATTTAGGTCTTCAACAATTCCCGAAACAGCATATAAGGTCGTGTCATATAGGATTTGTTTGCCGATTATTTCATTCGGTTTGAGATTCGGGAAGTAGATTTTTGCTCTTGACTCTGTAAGCACAACCTTATCAATGGAGTTTAAGGCTTGTTTTTCATTCCCTGCCAGCCATTGGTAATTAACCATCTTAAAGTAATCAGGATGGGTACTGTATATCCTTTCATTTTCATTGAACTCAGCTTTTTCATTGCTGTTGGAATTGATGGTGATCTTTTCAAAATAGCGGTTGAACATCGGGATACTCAGTTCGACCTGTGAAAGATTGTTCTTTACATAATCCCATAGCGGAGCCGGTGTACCATCGAAGCTGTTGACCTCATTGTTGTATTCGTATTTAGAATAAACTTTATAGATCTGCTCGCGGGCAGGGTTTGGTTTATCAAAACTGAATTCATAACTCACAATTTTAAATACAATCCAACAGGCACTTATCCCGATGGCAAGACCAACGATATTCAAAATGGTGAAAAACTTGTTTTTCCATAGTTTCCGAAGGATGTGGTTTAATTTCATGGTTATTTATGTTTTGTATTTAATGTTCTATGTTTTATTAATGAGTATTTCATTGTGTTTTAGTACTTCCGCGTCATTGCGAGGAGGTACGACGAAGCAATCTTTGGACTTTGTCATCCTGAGCGCAGTCTTTTTGTCATCCTGAGCATCGTCGAAGGATCTCTACGGTTACAAACGAACAGATGCTTCGACTGCGCTCAGCATGACATGCGGGAAGATTGCTTCGTTCCTCGCAATGACGCTGGCCTACTCATCCCTCAAACTATCCACTGGATTCGCAATAGCCGCCCTCAACGTCTGAAAACCAATGGTCAAAGCCGTGATCAACAACGTTATCCCGGCAGCAATTACAAATGCCCACAAAGGAATCTCTATCCGATACGCAAAATCATTCAACCACTGGTTCATAAAATACCAAGCAATTGGCGAAGCAATCACAAAAGCGATCAATATCAATTTAAAATATCCTCCCGTCAGCAAATTACTGATGTTAAACACCGAAGCACCAAGTACTTTCCGGATACCTATCTCTTTACTCCTTTGCTCTGCCGTAAAGGCCGCCAATCCCAACAAGCCTAAACAGGCAATACCGATCGTAAGAATCGAAAAACTAATTAAAACCTGGTTAGATCGCTTTTCAGCCTCATATTGCATAGCAACATGATTGTCCACAAATGTGTAATCAAATGCCGATTCTGGAATATGGGTTTTAAATGCCTGTTCAACCTGGGCTAAATATTCCTGGGTATGCTCCGCTTCGAACCGGATCATTAAATACCTGATCCCTTCCGAAGGAACATTCATCCGATTGAAATAATATCCACCAATATTTTCTTTTAAACTCTTGAAATTAAAATTTGCAACTACCCCTTGGATTATCGATTTTCCAGCACTTTCTGCGTTTAAAAGTTGACCAACTGCATCCTCCGGTTTTTGGTATCCCAAATACGCCAAAGCCACTTCATTGATCAATACATAGTTTACCGTATCCCCCAAAGAAAGCGACCCAGGCAGGTCACGTCCTGCCAAAAGCTTTAATCCAAGGGTCTTTACAACAGGACCATTAGCCACATTCGTAAATACTGGTAAGCCAGCAGGATCTGAATTGCCTGATTTATGAATGTTTTTTCCACTTTCGCCCAATCCAGGAATGGCTTGGGTGCCTGTAATTGCCGTAGTCCCTGGAATCTGGTTCAATCCATTTACCAAGCTTTCATAGCTCTTCGTGGTCTTTATCGAAATGGTATTGATTGCTAACAACTTTTCGGGATTAAAACCAATATTTCTATCCGCAATGTATTTCATTTGTTGGATCATAATGATCACAGAGATGATCAGGATGATGGAAGAGGCAAACTGAAAAACGACCAAGCCTTTTCTCGCAGGTTCTACCAAAGCTGCGTTTCTACTTTTCCCTTTACCCATAAGGTTCAATGAACTGATACTCGATAGGTAAAATGCTGGAAAACTACCCGCAAACAGGGTGGTGATCATTAAACAAGCAAGAAGGATCAACAGGATTTCTATAGAAAGGAAATGCTGGTAGGAGAGTTCAGCCCCTGTAATGTTATTGAATAATGGAATGCCGACCAAACAGAGGATAAACCCTATACTGATGGATATGCCACTTAGCAGCATGGTCTCCATTAAAAATCGGGTTCGAAGTTGTTTTTTAGAGGCTCCAAGTACTTTATTGACACCAACCTCTTTGGCATACAAAGTTGTTTTTGCCGTAGCAAGATTCATGTAATTGATGCAGGCAATCAAGAGTACCAGACCCGCTAGATAAAGTAAGTTTTTTACCCTATCGATATCGCCATTTTTAGGACTGTTTCCTTCTCGAAACGATTTGGAATAAAGATGGACCTTATGAAGGGGCTGTAGATAAAAATCCGTAAAATATTGATTGGATTTTTCGACATGCTTGTCGATCAATGCGGTGGAGAGTTCTGAAATGGTTTGGGGATCTGCTGTTTCCTGAATCTGAATATAGGTTTCGTAACTGGCATTACTCCAATAAACGTTTTTTCCCATCCAGCTATCCATAATGTTAAAAACCATTTGGCAATCCAAGCTACTGTTCTTAGGTAGATCCTCATAAACGGCCGATACTTTTAGGGTATCCCTTTGGTTGAGGATGATCAATTGATCTATGGCAGATGCATCTCCAAACAAGAGTTCTTTTCTGGATTTGGAGATGGCAATGCTATTGACATCTTTAAAAACAGTGTTCTTATTTCCTTCAATAAATTGGAAATCAAAAATGGAGAATAGAGAAGCATCAGCGAGATAAACGTTCTTTTCGACAAATGTTTTTTCCCCTACCAGGATGGAAGAAGGGGTTCCGAAATCATTCTTTACCAATCGGGTGAAGTTGACAACTCCTGGAACTTCCTCTTTGATGGCTGGACCAACGGAATTGGGTAAGTTTACCCAGATTTCCTTATCATATTCTGGAGTAGTCTGCATGTTAACTCGATAGATATGTTCTCCCTTCGGGAAGAATTTATCATAGCTTAGTTCGTATAGTGCATAGCCGATTAATAATAAGGCAATCCCCAAACTGATGGATAAGCCAAAGATGTTAAGCAAACTGAAAAACTTGTTTTTCTTGATGCTTCTCCACGCTATTTTTAGGTAATTGAGTATCATTATTTGGTTTTATGTTAGTATTAAATGTTATTTTTTTTTCGTCATTGCGAGGAGTTCTACGTCATTGCGAGGAGGTACGACGAAGCAATCTTTGGACATGCGGGAAGATTGCTTCGTTCCTCGCAATGACGCTGGCCATTGCAATGACGAAAGCCCTCGCAATGACGCGGGGCCTACCCTTGACGCTGGCCCTCGCAATGGCTGACCCTATTCACCCTACTCATCCCTCAAGCTCTTCACCGGATTTGCAATTGCCGCCTTAATAGATTGAAAACTCACCGTAAAAATCGTTATCAAAACCGCCCCGATTCCAGCTATTAAAAACACGCCCCAATGAAGCTCAATGCGATAACTATAATTAGATAAAAATTTATCCATAGCCCAATATCCTATCGGGAATGCGATCAAACATGAAACCAGCACCAAACCCACAAATTCTTTTGAAAGCATACGAGTAACCGAAAATACCGAAGCCCCTAAGACCTTCCGTATTCCGATTTCTTTGGTTCTACTTTCTGCCATGAAAGCCGCCAAACCAAACAATCCCAAGCAAGAAATAAATATCGTCAAGCCCGCAAACAACGTCGCCAATTTTCCAGTCCTTTCCGTTTCCTCAAATTTCCGAGCATAAGCCTCATCAATAAATTTATAATCAAATGGAAAATCCGGATTATATTTTTTCAATACCTTTTCCGTTCTATCCAAAGCTTCCTTACTACTTAATTGCGGATTGAAGCGGATATGCATCGTGTTCATATTACTGGAAGCACCCTCGATCAAAAGTGGTTTAACTGGTTCAAAAGGCGATTCTTGGATAAAATCCTTAATCACCCCAATAATTTGGAATTTACTCGATCCATCCATGAAATATTGCCCGATCGGATCTTTAAACCCCATGGCTTTTGCTGCGGTTTCATTAATGATAGCTGCAGTGGAGTCCGTAGCATAACTACCCAAATCAAAGTCGCGACCGGCAACCAATTCAAATCCTGCCGTTTCCACCACCTTATCATCCGCTGTCTGACGGTTGAATTGAATAATCGCATTCGGATCTTTTCCTTCCCAAGTGAATCCATTCCAACCACTCCAACGCTCCGTCAGTGGAGACATCATTCGTGTAACCGATTGTGCAATGCCCTCAGCAATCAATTCCTGTTTAATTAAGACCGCATTTTTAGAAATATTCCCAAACTCAGGTAGGAAAATCAGGTTCTCCTGCTTATAGCCATAATCGCGATCCTGAGCATGTTGGATCTGTTTCCGAATCACTAGTGTGCTAATGATCAGCAAGATGGCAATAGCGAATTGCGTGACTACCAAAATCTTTCTCGGATTGAGTTTATAATGTATATGCCTGAAACGTCCTTTTAAAACTTTTATAGGATTGAAGGAAGATAGGAAGAAGGCTGGATAGATTCCTGCCAAGATGCCTGTCAGGATAATAAATCCAAGGAATAGCACCCAAAAACCAAATTCTTGGAACGAGATCTGCATCTTTAAACCTACCAATTCATTGAAGCTTGGTAAACAAAGGAAAACCAATAATAAGGATAGGATTCCGGAGAAAGTTGCCAAAAGCAGCGACTCCGACAAAAATTGGAGCACCAAACTTGATTTCTGTGCGCCAACCACTTTCCTTATCCCTACCTCTTTGGATCTCTTTTCACTTTGCGCTGTACTGAGGTTCATGAAATTGATGCAAGCAATCAATAGGATAAATACCGCGATCACGATAAAGATCCGCACCATTTCGATCCTGCCACCAACTACTTCGCCATTCTCATATTTATTGTACAGAAAAACTTCTGAAAGTGGTTTCAGGAAAAATTGTGCCTCAGTATTGGAATGTTTTGCAGGTAGGGCGGTGAACTGCTTGTTAATTTGATCTACATTTGCGTTCTTCTCCAACTCTACATAGGTATAAACTGAACTATTGCCCCAATTTTCATCTGATTGCCCTTGTTTTTCCATTAAAGACCAAGGCAGGTAATATTCATATCCTTGGAAGCCATTGTCTGCTCGCCCTGCCTTTAACACCGCACTCACGGATAATATTTCGGTACTATCAATATGCACCGTTTTTCCTACAACATCTACGGATCCAAACATGTCTCTTGCCAGTTTTTCGGATAAGACGATTTGATTGGGTGCAGTGAGGACATTTGCTGGATTTCCACTGTATAAAGGGAAATCGAAAATGCTAAGAAAGCTGGGGTCAACGAATGCACCAATTCCGGCTACCAATTTTTTGTCGCCAACCTGGAATAGAAATCCTCTTGTCCCATTTAACCGGGAAGCTGATTTGACTTCAGGCACATCGGTTTTCAGTGCTGGTACGAGGGGTTTCGGGGTACCAAACCATACGGCGATATCATTGTCGGTGGGTTCTTTGGTTCCAACGGCATAGATCTGATCCGATTTTGGGAAATTGTTATTGATGGAAAACTGGTGGTTTACCCATAGTAAGATCAACATCGAAGCAGCCATTCCGATGGCTAAGCCTATGATATTGATAGCTGTAAAACCCTTGTTGGATTTTAGATTCCGGAATGCAAGTTTGATGTTGTTGTTCATGAGTTAATTGTTTTATTATTATTTTTTGTTTTCGGTTTCGCGTCATTGCGAGGGTTACGTCATTGCGAGGGACGAAGCAATCTTTGGACATGCGGGAAGATTGCTTCGTCGTGCCTCCTCGCAATGACGCGTATGATTACTTCGTCGTGCCTCCTCGCAATGATGCGAAAAATCCAATGACGCATCAACTTAAACCCCTACCGTCTCCAAAATAACCTGCCCATCCAGCATCCTAATCACCCGATCCGCAAATTTTGCATCATGCTCCGAGTGGGTCACCATAACAATCGTAGTCCCTAATTCATTCAATTCCGTCAACAGGTGCATCACTTCATTACCATTGCTCGAATCCAGGTTTCCCGTAGGCTCATCCGCCAAGATCAATTTAGGATTATTCACCACCGCCCGGGCAACTGCAACCCTTTGCTGCTGACCACCCGATAACTGCTGTGGGAAATGGTTCCTACGGTGCATGATCTGTACCTTCTCCAACACCTCTTCCACTCGTTTCTTCCGTTCTGCAGCCGGCACATTCGTATACACCAATGGCAGTTCCACATTTTCAAAAACGGTCAACTCATCGATCAGGTTAAAACTCTGGAATACAAATCCGATATTATGTTTCCGCAAATCGGAACGCTTACCTTCTTTAAATTTCGCTACTTCTATATTATTGAACAGGTAACTTCCCTCGTCCAGATCATCCAATAATCCCACGATATTCAATAAGGTGGATTTACCACAGCCCGATGGCCCCATAACAGCCACGAATTCCCCTTCCTTTACATGAATGTTCACATCATTCAAGGCCACGGTTTCCACCTCTTCGGTGCGGTAAAATTTTTGCAGATTGGTTATTTTAATCATGTTTCTCTAATTATGGAGGTGTACTATTTTTATGAATTGTTATAGGTTTATTTTTTGATATTCAGTTCCTGAATCTTATCATAGCTTTCATAGCTGGATACGATTACTTTGTCTCCAACTTTCAAACCGCCCAGAACTTCATAGAACTGTGGGTTCTGTCGGCCTAATTGGATATCTGCCCGATAGGCTGTCGTTCCATTTTTATCCAATTTGAAGATCCAATTTCCGGCAGTCTGCTGATAGAATCCTCCCTTGGCCAATAATAAGGCTTTGGTTTCATCACTCAGTGCCAAACGGATGGATAGGGTCTGTCCACGGCGGATACTTTCCGGTCTTTCCCCCACAAACTCCATATCAACCTGGAAACGACCATCCTTAACCTGGGTATACACTTTCTTGATGCGTAGATCATAGGTTTTATCCCCAATGGTAAATTGCCCCTGTAGATCAGGGAAGATCCTGTTGATATAATGTTCGTCGATATCCGCACGGATCTTAAATCCGGTCAGTACATCGATCTGCCCCAACCTTTCCCCGGCCGATTTATTCTGTCCGATCTCTACATCAAAGGAAGTCAATTGTCCATCGACTGGCGCTCGGAGGATCAGATCACCCACTTTCTGGCGCATCAAGGCCAAACCATTCTGGGTTCTCTTATAGGTCTCCCTGTCCTGAGCCACCTTCTGGTTGTTGGATACTTCATCCTGCTTCAGGATCTGTTTGGTTAAGTTTACCCGTTCCTTTTGATAATTATAATCGTTCAATGATTTTTGGTATTCCTGCGATCCGATCGCCTTCTCGGCCAATAATTTTTTGTTCAAGGTATATACCCGATCAGCTTCCTTTAACGCCTGTTCCACATCCGCCATTTGGTTTTTATTGCTGATGGAAACCTGCTGTGCATTGGTCTGGGCAATCTGTGCTTGGGTCAATAGATTCAATACCTGCGTTTCCTGTTGGATAAGCGATAGTTCCAAATCCGTATTGGATAAGCGCATAATGGGATCTCCCTTCCTTAGGTGGGCACCATCTTCCACATATTTTTCTTCCACACGGCCACCTACAGAGGCATCCAGGTAGATACTACTGATGGGCTGCACCGTTCCATTGATAGGAATGAATTCTTGGAAGGATCCTTCCTTTATCTCTACGATGGAAATTCGTTCCGCATCCACATTCAGTTTACTATTGCCACTCGTGAAATAATAGCTTGCTCCAATTAAGGCCACAACTGCCACGATCCCGACAAGGGTTAATATTCTTTTAGAGTTCCAGGTCTTCTGTTCAATCGGTCTGTCCATTGATAAATCTTTGTATTTGCTATTTGCATAGACAAGGTTGTGCCAAACTTATAAGTGGTTGATTATCAGCTATTGTTATAAGCAATTAGGGAAGTGACTGTTCGTTAATGAACAGTTGCCTGTTCGCTCATGGACAACCATTCCAATCCCTTATTTTTAAGTGTTTGATTTTCAGCTTTCTAAATATTTGGCACAGGCTGTGGGATGTCTTGGAAAATTAATTCATGAAAAAAATATCCACAGTTTTAATAATTTTTGTTTGTTGTTTAGTTTGCACGGTTAAAGGACAGGTGAGCGACCTGTCCTTGACCGATTGCATTGCGCTGGCGATCAAGAACAATCCTACATTAAAGCAAGGGGAACTACAGGTTTCCCGCGCGGATTTATATTATAAACAGGCAAAATATAACCGTTTGCCAAATCTGAACGGCAATATCTCCCACGATCTTACCCAAGGTAGATCCATCGATCCGACAACCAATCAATACATAGATAAGAGCAACAGTTCAGGGAGACAATCCCTGAACCTGAGCTTGCCCATTTTCAATGGTTTTGCCATTCTCCATGATATCCGGATGCGTTCGAATGCAAAGGATGCAGGAAAACTGGAGTTTGAGGGACAACTGAATGAGCTGAAATTGAATGTTATTGAAGCCTATATCAAAGTTTTGACCGCTCAGGATATGTTGAAACAGACTGAAGGGCAATTGACCGTTACCAAGGAGCAGTTGCAGCGATCTGAAATCATGCATAGGGAAGGGAATATCAATCCTGGTGATTTTTATGACCTCAAGGGGCAATATAGTGCAGAATTGAATGTCTTGGAACAGACCAAACAGTCCCTAAACAATGCACGGGTTTCCCTTGCAGCCCTATTGAACATCGCACCGGAAGATTTGCCTGGATTAAGGTCTGTAGATACCGCTCCGAAAGCCCAAACACAATCTGCCAAAGAGCTGTTCGAAAAATCCCTGTTCAATATGCCAAATTATAAGGCGATGGATTGGCGGATCAAGGAAATGGAAGAGAGTGTGAAATTAGCAAAGGCAGATTATTTTCCATCCTTATCCTTATCAGGAGGAATGAGTACCAATTATAGTCGCGAAGGGGGATCCTTTTCCAGTCAATATAAAAATAACCTCTACAAAGGTATCGGGTTGAACCTGAGTATCCCTATTTTCAATAAGTTCCAGACCAGGACACTGGTTCGCTTGGCAGAGGTTAATCTGGCAAGTGCAGAATTGGATCGGGAAATCCTAAAGAATGAATTGAGATCCAAAACCGCCCAAGCGGTATTCGATCTCGCGATCACCCAGGAAAACCTGCAGAATCTTCGGGAACAAGAACTGAACTACACGGAAGCTTTTCGGATTTCTACGGTTCATTTTGAAGCGGGAAATAGTAACTCTGTACTTTTTTTGACAGCCAAGAACAAATTGGATGCGGTAAAAAGCCAATTGATCATCAAGGAATATGAATGGTTGATGCAAAAATATATCAATGATTATTACGCAGGTTCATTGGATTTATAAGTAACTTAGCGAGGTATGAAAAAGGCAACCATTTTAGTTGTTGATGACGATCAGGATTTATTAACCGCTACCCGAATATTATTGAGACCAAACGTAAAGGAAGTGCTGGTAGAGCATAATCCCGAACGATTGATCCATATCCTGGAGCGCAATAAAGTGGATATGGTGCTTTTGGACATGAATTTTAAGAGTGCCATCAACACCGGCAATGAAGGGCTGTTCTGGCTTGCCAAGATCAAATCCCAATTCCCACATATCCATGTTTTAATGATCACAGCTTATGGTGCGGTGGATCTGGCGGTAAAATCCCTAAAACAGGGGGCGGCAGATTTTATCGTGAAACCTTGGCAGAACGAACAATTGCTGAATACCATAAACCATGTTTTTGAGGAGAACCAACAGGTACAAAAAGTACATCCTGTTTTTGTCAATAAAGAATTCGATGGTATAATCGGGAAATCCGCCATTATGGAGGATCTACAATACAAGATGGATAAGGTAGCTCCGACCGAAGCCAACATCCTGATCTTGGGAGAGAATGGTACGGGTAAGGATTTGATCGCCTCGGCCATTCATCAACGCTCTTTAAGGAGTAAAAATGCCTATATTAAAGTGGACGTAGGTTCATTGACCGAAACGCTTTTCGAAAGTGAACTTTTTGGTTATAAGAAAGGGGCTTTTACGGATGCTCGAGAAGACAGGAAGGGTAGGTTTGAGCATGCAGATGGTGGAACCTTGTTCCTGGATGAGATCGGCAATATCGCTCTGCCACAACAGGCTAAATTATTGAGTGTACTCCAGAATAGGGCGGTGGTTCCCTTGGGAAGTAGCCATCCCATATCGGTAGATATTCGCCTGTTGAGCGCCACGAATGTGCCCTTGAAAACCTTGGCGGATGAAAGCAGGTTCCGAAAGGATTTGATCTATCGGATCAATACCTTAGAGATCCAAGTTCCCGCACTTCGCGAACGGGTAGAAGACATCCCTTTGCTTGCCCAGCATTTTCTGGCTTTCTACAATAAGAAATACCACAAACATATCGAAGGCTTGGAGCAGGATGCGGTTCAGAAATTAAAACAATACCATTTCCCGGGCAATGTTCGCGAGCTACAGTACAGTATTGAACGTGCGGTGATCATGTCGGATGGGGCTAGCATACGGGCGGAGGACATCCTGTTTTCACCTATTGAACAACAGCTGGAGCAACCCAAACCCGTGGAGTTTGCATCCCATAACCTGGAAGAAATGGAAAGAAAGGCCATCAAATCGGCCATTGAAAGATATAACGGCAATATTTCAAAAGCTGCAAAAGAATTGGGTCTGACCCGAGCGGCACTCTATAGAAGATTGGAAAAATACAATATTTAATACCATGCGCCTGGCTATTTTCGATTTCCTGAAAATGCTCTTCCTCTTGGCGCTTGCCGTTGGGGTAGCCCTGCTTATTTTCAAAGGGTATTATGGTTATGCGGTCTTATCGTTCTTTATGCTCAGCATTTTTGGTTACCGCCTATTCGCTGGCCATCGCTTTTTATATACCCAGTTGCGCGAATTTTCGGAAGCCGTAAAGTATCGGGATTTCACCCGACGTTTTGTGGTGAAACGTAAGCACAGCGTCGAAGGTAAGTTATTTGAGGCGTTCAACCAGATCAACGAGGTCTATAAGAACATCAGTATAGATCAAGCCCTGCAGCAACAATACCTGAACAAGGTGATCAATATGCTGGATACGGCGATCCTATTTTACCATGTGGATAGTGGAAAGGTGATGTGGTTGAACGATGCCTTTAAGGAGCTGTTTCAGGTTCCACACCTCGGCAATATTTCGGGCATGAAAAAGAGACATGCGGAATTGTATGAGAAAACCATGCTCCTAAAGTTGGGCAAGCACCAGATGGAAACTGCGCATTCGAGTAAGGGAAAGATCAAGCTGTTCATGCAGAGTTCCGAATTTGAAACCCAGGAAGGTTTATTCCGCGTAGTGGTTTACCAGAACATCAACGAGGCTATTGATGAAACGGAGACCAAGGCATGGCATAAACTCTTGCGTGTACTGACCCATGAGATCATGAATTCCATTGGCCCCATCAGTTCACTTGCCGACACCCTGCACCATCGACTGGAAAACTGGACTTCCGAATCGGATCTCGAAGACCTGAAGGTTGGTATCTTTACCATCAAAAGAAGGTCAGAAGGGCTGCTGCAATTTGCCAAGAGCTACCGGATGATCAATAAGGTGGACCAACCGCAATTTGCCGATGTACAGGTGGTTCAATTGTTCGAAAACATTTACCAACTCTTGGAACCCACCCTTCTACAGAAAAACATTGACCTGGATATCGTGATCAAAAATACCCGACTGGTTATTCAGGCAGACGTGAACCTTTTGGAACAGGTCATCATTAATATCCTATTGAACGCCATTGAGGCGGTTAAAGATCAGCCTGAACCTTACATCACACTTTCCGCTATTGAACAAAAGGATAATATACAGATCCGGATCAAGGATAATGGGATCGGGATGTCTCCAGAGATCCAAGACCAGATCTTTACCCCATTTTTTACGACCAAAAAGACGGGTACAGGGGTTGGTCTAACCCTCAGCAAACAGATCATGCTCATGCACCATGGCAACCTCGCCGTGGATAGTAAAGAAGGCGAGGGCAGTACGTTTACCCTGCAATTCCCTTAACCTTAAAAAATCGATGTTTTCAGTATGTAAATGACTAGGTTTCGCTATGAAATCAAGGTTTAAGTAGGGTAGAAGCGTGTTTTTATATGCTTACCATACTGTTTACATACTTTTAGGTTACTTTCACCATGGTTTCACTCCGAATGAAATATTGTTTTTCATTCGATTGCTATACCGATTATTACCTTAATTTTGTCCTCATGCGCCACCTGTATGATTACATTTACCATTACCTGATTTCGAATAGCCGACATGGTACGCATTCGCCTTTTGTCTATGCTTTAGCAGATCAGGTGATCTACCAAAAGGATTATGAAAGGAAAGGGGAGGTGGCTGTTCCGGCTAGCATACCGGCCCACCAAAAGGAATTGATAAAGAATATCCTTTCTTTTTGGGGAATAGCGAAGTTAGGTGATGATTGGAACGATGTGGAAGCTGAAGCGTACTGGCTGGAGAAATTGCCAGCACTGGATGATGCGCTGCTTCAGGTCTTAACGTCAGGGAAACCTCTTTTTGTGAAAAACCCTTATTCACGGCAAAATAGAGCGCTTTGGAGGCAAATGTTGCAGAAAAAAGAGGTTACCGTAAGTATCAACCTGTTCCATTTTGGCATATTGCTGTATAGACCCGTTCAACATAAAGAGGACTTTCTGTTGAGGCAGGTATAGATCCAGGCGATTGAATTTTCCAACCTATCCTAAAAGGCTTCGCTGATGCTCAGGTAAAATCCAGACTGGCGTTTCTCTCCGGGTCTTTTTTCGCCATAAGAATAATCGAAGCGGATACTGCTGCTGTGTTCCAGACTGAAGAAATAACGCAATCCGCCGCCGTAGGATGGAAGGAAGCGTGCTTTATGGTCTTCGGAGAAGGTGCTTCCGGTGCCAAGAAATCCGGTAACCCCTACGCGTGGATGGAACCTGTACCTCAACTCAGCTTGGGCGGTCAGGTAATTCTTATCTTTATACCGTCCCAGGTAATACCCTCGCATGGTCATATCTCCACCCAGATCCCGCATCACATAAAAAGGTACATTCTTCCCGTATGTTCCGCGATAAAGCCCTTGGGCAGCCAAAACCAATTTATTTGCTAATGGATAATATCCCCGGATATCGATTTCTGCTTGGCTTCCCGTGAAATCATCATCCTGAAAGAATTTTGGTGCATAGGCATATTTAACCCTTCCATAGAAGCCTTGGCTGGTATAGGTGGTGTTGTTACGGGTATCGTATAGTACAGAAGCTCCCAGCGCGGCATATTGCCCGCCATCCTTACCCAACACTTCAGGGGAGGTGAAAATGCCATCGGCTTCAACATCCTGGAATTGGAAATGTTCATAATTGACATTGACGCCTGCATAGAGGTTGGGGATGATCTTCTTCTCCACATCCAGTTTTACCCGATAGAGTTTCTGTTCCAGGTAATCCTCATCGGTCTTCCAGGTATCATTTCCGATCCCATAGAAGTTGAAGGGCCAATCGCGATAACGGAGTTCCGAAAGGATATGGTATTCGTTCTTCTTTGTCCAGATATCGGAAAGCAACTTGATGTTCTTCTGTTTTTTGGTAGTCAATGTACCGATCAGGGTGATATTGGAAGTGCGGCTTTCCAGGTTTTCCTTATCCATATAGAAGTTGTAGGTACTGGCAAGACCATATTCAAAGCCGGTCTCCTGGGCATAGCCCACAGCAGGCAGGACCATGAAACTAGCGGATCGGCTGGAGTCTTTTTCGGAGGAGATGAATTTTTTTATGATTTTTTGGATGATATTTTTCTGTTCTTGTGCTTGGGAGCTGTTACAATTTGCGGCGAAAAGGACGCTTGCTGTAAAAAGAATGCGGAAAAATTTCGTGTGAAAATGCTTAATCATGCACAAATATAGGGGATAAGTTGACATGAAAAATGAAAATTATTTACTTGCATATCAACGATATGATTTTCAATGGCAAAAAAAACCGGCAAATATTTTTGATATATTCTGGCGTTAGCTATCTTTGCATCATCAAAACGGGACAATAGGTCGAAAAGTTTTGGAAGTTCTTTAAGTGAAAAAAAATAAAAATAAAACTTGCGAATATCAGATAAATATTAGATTTTTGCACTCGCTATCTCCGGAAAGCCGTTCTTTAAAAAGAAAGTTTTATTAAATTAAAATCCGCCTCCTTAGCTCAGCTGGTAGAGCAACTGACTTGTAATCAGTAGGTCATTGGTTCGATTCCGATAGGAGGCTCAAAGCGACGCAAGTTGCTGGTCTGGAGGGGTTCCAGAGCGGTCAAATGGGACGGACTGTAAATCCGTTGCTTCGGCTTCGAAGGTTCGAATCCTTCTCCCTCCACCATGAAAATGGAGTTCTCCACTTACCTCTCGGGGTTTCTACAGTGGGAAACGACAAGCGGAAGTAGCTCAGTTGGTAGAGCGATAGCCTTCCAAGCTATAGGTCGCGAGTTCGAACCTCGTCTTCCGCTCAATTTATAAAAACAAATCTAAGTCTCTCTTCTTTTCAATGAACAAATTAAAAGGGTAGAGACTTATCTTTGTAAATGGGTTTTTAACCTGTTAAAAAGGTTTTAAGCCGAAGTAGCTCAGGGGTAGAGCACTTCCTTGGTAAGGAAGAGGTCGTGGGTTCAAATCCCATCTTTGGCTCGAATACATAAGTTTTATTAACTTTGTAAGATAATTAAAGGAAATATTTTATAATTACTAATTCGCATAAACATGGCAAAAGAGAAATTTGACCGTAGTAAACCGCACTTAAACATTGGTACTATCGGTCACGTTGACCACGGTAAAACAACTACAACAGCTGCTATCACTAAAGTATTAGCTGATAAAGGTTTTTCAGAAGCTCGTTCATTTGATTCAATTGACTCTGCTCCTGAAGAAAAAGAGCGTGGTATTACAATTAACACGGCACACGTAGAATACCAAACAGCTAACCGTCACTATGCACACGTAGATTGTCCTGGACACGCGGATTACGTGAAGAACATGGTAACTGGTGCTGCACAGATGGATGGTGCTATCATCGTAGTTGCTGCTACAGATGGTCCTATGCCTCAAACTCGCGAGCACATCCTATTGGCTCGTCAGGTAGGTGTTCCTGCGTTAGTAGTATTCTTGAACAAAGTTGACTTAGTTGATGACGCTGAGTTATTAGACTTAGTTGAAATGGAAGTTCGTGAATTATTATCATTCTACGAATTCCCAGGTGACGATGTTCCTGTAATCAAAGGTTCTGCATTAGGTGCTTTGAACGGTGAAGAGCAATGGGTTGATTCAATCATGGAATTGATGGACGCTGTAGATAACTACATTCCAATCCCTCCACGTTTGACTGAACTTCCTTTCTTGATGCCTATCGAAGACGTATTCTCGATCACTGGTCGTGGTACTGTTGCAACTGGTCGTATCGAAAGAGGTGTAATCAACTCTGGAGATCCAGTAGAAATCTTAGGTATGGGTGCTGAGAACTTGAAATCTACCGTAACAGGTGTTGAGATGTTCCGTAAGATCTTAGATTACGGTGAAGCAGGTGATAACGTAGGTTTATTGTTACGTGGTATTGAGAAAACTGATATCCGTCGTGGTATGGTTATCTGTAAACCAGGTTCAGTAACTCCTCACACAGACTTCAAAGCTGAGGTTTACGTATTATCAAAAGCTGAAGGTGGTCGTCATACTCCATTCTTCAACAAATACCGTCCTCAATTCTACTTCCGTACGACAGACGTTACTGGAGAGATCACTTTAGAAGAAGGTACAGAGATGGTTATGCCAGGTGATAACGTTACGATCACTGTGAAGTTGATCAACGCTATCGCGATGGAAAAAGGTCTACGTTTCGCTATCCGTGAGGGTGGTCGTACAGTAGGTGCTGGTCAGGTAACTGAAATCTTAGCATAATCTGTCGATTACAACATAAAAAATAAGCTAATTGGCTCAGGCTGATTAGCTTATTTTTTCTAACAATGGAGCTTGCGATAAACTCCATTAAAATTGAAATAATATTTGTTGTAATGCGGTTTAAACGCTATATTTGCAACATCATAAAAAATACACGGGCATAGTTCAATGGTAGAATAGAGGTCTCCAAAACCTTCGATCAGGGTTCGAATCCTTGTGCCCGTGCTTAATAAACTTAGAAAACAATTAAATGGCAAAAGTACTTGATTTTTTTAAGGACTCTTATACAGAGATCACCGAGAAAGTGACTTGGCCGACTTGGTCACAATTGCAGAGTCATGCTATTATTGTACTTGTTGCTTCCATTATCATCGCATTGTTGATTTTCGTAATGGATAAAGCATCGAGCAACATTATGGAGTTGTTGTACAATACAGCTTCTTAATTTTTCTAATTCGAAAGAAGACTATGGCAGATCAAAGTTTAAAATGGTACGTAGTTCGTGCTGTTAGTGGGAAAGAGAAGAAGGTAAAGCAATATCTTGAGGCAGAAATCAATCGTTTAGGAATACAGCATTTAGTAACGCAGGTATTGATCCCTATGGAGAAATACTATCAGATGCGTGATGGTAAAAAAGTAGCGAAAGAGCGTAACTATTACCCTGGATATGTATTGATTGAAGCAGCTTTGGATGGAGAGATTGAGCACGCGATCAAAAACGTAAATAGCGTAATCGGATTTTTAGGTGATAAAGCAGGTAATGCGATCCCTTTGCGTCCGGCAGAAGTAAACAGGATCCTAGGTAAAGTGGATGAGATGGCCGAGCAAGGCGAGTCTATCAACGTTCCTTACTACGTAGGTGAAACAGTGAAAGTAAGCGATGGTCCATTCAATGGATTCACCGGTGAAATCGAAGAGGTTCATGAGGATAAGAAGAAATTGACCGTAATGGTTAAGGTATTTGGAAGAAAGACTCCTCTTGAATTGAACTATATGCAAGTGGAGAAGGAATAATCCGGATCGAAGATAATATAGAGACAGCAATAATGTCTATCAAAAAAAACCGATATTGAGAAATATCGGTTTTTTGTTTTTTTTATAAACTTAATATCTGTATATATTGAGATATGATTATTTGGATAAGCTCGCAAATAGATCATCCATATTTGTAAAACCTTTGAGTTTTTTAGAAACAGAAAGTGTTTCCTCGATGGCTTTCTTAGTCTTATCATTAGGTTTATTAGAATGAATGCTCTCAATTCGTAAAGAGGATGATTTCTTTGAATTATTTGTATTCATCTTGCTATCATTTTAAATACAAAGCTAATCTTAATTCCTTGCTATAACAAATAGCAATCCATCGCCTCAAATAAAAAGTAAAAAATATTTTCATCTTAAAGAATTTATATATATCTTTGCACCTCGTTTGATTGCAAAACTTAGGTTTAAGGTCGAACGAGAAAAAGTAAATGTTACGTTATTGCTTCCAACTTACTAACAAACATTTAACAAATTAAATCACAAAAAAAATGGCAAAAGAAGTCAGTGCGTTAGTAAAATTACAAGTGAAGGGCGGTGCTGCAAACCCATCTCCACCAGTAGGACCTGCATTAGGTGCTAAAGGTGTGAACATCATGGATTTTTGTAAGCAATTCAACGCTCGTACGCAAGACAAACCAGGTCAAGTATTACCTGTTGTAATCACTGTATATGCCGACAAATCTTTTGATTTTATCATCAAGACTCCACCAGTAGCGGTTCAGTTAAAAGACGCAGCTAAATTGAAAAGTGGATCAGGCGAGCCTAACCGTAAGAAGGTGGCAAGCATTACTTGGGATCAAGTAAAGCAAATCGCTGAAGATAAAATGCCAGATTTGAATGCATTTACCGTAGAGTCAGCTATGAGAATGGTTGCCGGTACAGCGCGTAGTATGGGTATCACAGTATCTGGAGATGCTCCTTGGAAAAATTAATTAACGAAATCAGTTTAAGAAAGTGGCTAGATTAACAAAAAATCAAAAAGCGGCACTATCCAAAATTGAAGCTGGTAAGGCGTATACTTTAAAAGAAGCTTCGGCTTTAGTTAAAGAAATCACCAATACCAAGTTTGATGCTTCAGTGGATATCGACGTTCGTTTGGGCGTAGATCCTCGTAAAGCAAATCAAATGGTTCGTGGTATCGCAACATTACCTCACGGAACTGGTAAGACAGTTCGTGTTTTAGTTTTATGTACTCCTGATAAGGAAGAAGAAGCTAAAGCAGCAGGTGCGGACTACGTAGGTCTTGACGACTACATCAGCAAAATCGAAGGTGGTTGGACTGACGTTGACATCATCATCACTATGCCTAGTGTTATGGCGAAAGTAGGTAAATTGGGTCGTATTTTAGGTCCAAGAAACTTGATGCCTAACCCTAAAACTGGTACAGTAACTACCGAAGTTGGTAAAGCTGTAACAGAGGTTAAAGGTGGTAAGATCGATTTCAAAGTTGACAAAACAGGTATCATCCACACTTCAGTTGGTAAAGTGTCTTTCGATGCAGATAAAATCTATGATAACGCATTAGAGGTATTACAAACGTTAGCGCGTTTGAAACCATCTGCAGCTAAAGGAACGTACTTCAAGAGTATTCACATTTCATCAACCATGAGTCCAGGTATTCATGTAGAAACTAAATCAGTAGTAGGAATTTAATCATGAGAAAAGAACTTAAACATGAAATTGTTCAAGCCTTGGCTGAGCAGATTAAATCTTACGGTAATTTCTACATTACGGATACGGCAGATTTAACTGTTGAGAAGGTGAATGGCATTCGTCGCAAATGTTTCGAGCAAGGTATCGAGATTCAAGTGGTAAAAAACACCTTGATCAAGAAAGCCTTATTAGAAGCAGGTGTTGATTCAGAAGAGATCTTTGGCGTATTAAAAGGAGCATCTACAATGATGTTTGCCGAAACCGGCAACGCTCCTGCGAAATTGATCAAACAATTACGTAAAGAAGGTGACAAGCCTGTATTGAAAGCAGCATATATTCAAGAGACTGCTTTCGTAGGCGACAACCAACTTGATGCATTAGTGAACCTTAAATCTAAAGAGGAACTTATCGCAGACGTTATTGCTTTACTTCAATCACCAGCGAAAAATGTTATTTCTGCTCTTCAATCAGGCGGCAATACAATTTCCGGCTTAGTAAAAGCTTTAGAAGAAAGAGGTTAACGAGACCTACTCACAAAAACTCGTTGCATTTTAATTAACAATTATTTTTTAAAAAAGTACATTCAAAAAATCAAAATAAAATGGCAGATTTAAAACAACTTGCTGAACAGTTAGTGAACTTAACAGTAAAAGAAGTTAAAGAATTAGCTGATATCTTAAAAGACGAATACGGTATTGAGCCTGCTGCTGCTGCTGTAGCTGTTGCTGCTGCTCCTGCTGGAGACGGCGCTGCTGCTGCTGAAGAGAAAACTTCATTTGACGTTATCTTGAAAGAAGCTGGTGGTCAGAAATTAGCTGTAGTTAAATTAGTTAAAGATTTAGCTGGTTTAGGTTTGAAAGAAGCAAAAGACTTAGTTGACGGTGCACCTAAAGAATTAAAAGCTGGTGTTTCTAAAGACGAAGCTGAAGCTTTGAAAAAACAACTAGAAGAAGCTGGAGCTGTAGTTGAGATTAAGTAATCTCGCATAAAGCACCAAAAAATTAGACTCTGATAGTGAAATCTATCAGAGTCTATTCCTGTTTATAATAAATGATATGAATCTGCGCTTTCGCTGAGGCCAGATTGGAAGACAACATCAGCTATGTTAGCTCAGTTTTTTTAAACTAAATTCTTATTCCCTTGGCAAACAATAATATGCAACAAGAAAGAGTAAATTTTGCGACCAGTAAGAAGGTAATTGATTATCCGGATTTCTTGGACGTACAATTGGAGTCTTTCAAGGAGTTTTTTCAATTAGAGACTACTTCCGACGATCGCCATCAGGAAGGGCTTTACAAGGTTTTCGCCGAAAACTTCCCTATTTCTGATTCAAGAAACATCTTTGTGCTAGAGTTTTTGGATTATTTCATTGATCCACCGCGCTATGATATCCAAGAGTGTATCGAACGTGGTTTGACGTATAGCGTACCTTTGAAGGCAAAATTGAAGTTATCTTGTAATGATGAAGAACACGAAGATTTTGAAACCATTGTACAAGATGTATATTTAGGAACTATCCCTTACATGACTCCAAAAGGTACCTTTGTGATCAATGGTGCCGAGCGTGTAATCGTTTCTCAATTGCACCGTTCTCCTGGTGTGTTCTTTGGTCAAAGTAGACACACAAATGGTACTAAACTTTATTCTGCTAGGGTAATTCCTTTTAAAGGGTCTTGGATCGAATTCGCAACAGACGTGAACAACGTGATGTATGCTTACATCGATCGTAAGAAAAAATTCCCAGTTACTACCTTATTACGTGCTATTGGTTTCGATTCTGATAAGGATATCTTAGAATTATTCGACCTTGCAGACGAAGTAAAGGTTAGTAAAAC
This sequence comes from Sphingobacterium tenebrionis, assembly GCF_037126265.1. Lineage (NCBI taxonomy): Bacteria > Pseudomonadati > Bacteroidota > Sphingobacteriia > Sphingobacteriales > Sphingobacteriaceae > Sphingobacterium > Sphingobacterium tenebrionis. The sequence goes on along the minus strand of NZ_JAYLLN010000011.1, from coordinate 12,272 downwards.
GGGTCTGAAGAAATACGTTGGTCGTCGTTTAGCGGCTAGGGTATTGAACAAATGGACAGAGGATTTCGTAGATGAGGATACCGGTGAAGTGGTATCTATCGACCGTAACGAAATCATCCTTGAACGTGAAACAGTTTTAGAAGAGGACCACATTGATTTGATCATCGATGCAGGGGTAAAATCTATTATCCTGACCAAAGAAGACGAATCCAACAATGCGGACTATTCGATTATATATAATACTTTACAGAAGGATACTTCGAACTCAGAGAAAGAGGCTGTGGAGCACATCTACCGTCAATTACGTAACGCTGAACCACCTGATGAGGAAACTGCTCGTGGTATCATCGATCGTTTGTTCTTCTCTGATAAACGTTATGATTTAGGGGATGTAGGTAGATACCGCATCAACCGTAAATTGAACTTAGGAACGGATTCAGATACCAAAGTATTGACACGCGAGGATATTATCGCGATCGTTAAATACTTGATCAACCTGATCAACTCCAAAGCTGAGGTGGATGATATTGACCACTTATCAAACCGTCGCGTACGTACGGTAGGTGAGCAATTATACGCGCAGTTCGGTGTGGGTCTTGCTCGTATGGCGCGTACAATCCGCGAACGTATGAACATCCGTGACAACGAAGTGTTCACACCTACTGATTTGATCAATGCACGTACATTATCATCAGTAATCAATTCATTCTTCGGAACAAACCAGTTATCTCAGTTCATGGACCAAACGAATCCATTGGCGGAGATTACACATAAGCGTCGTTTATCAGCGTTAGGTCCAGGTGGTCTTTCTCGTGAGCGCGCAGGTTTCGAGGTTCGTGACGTTCACTACACGCACTACGGCCGTCTTTGTACGATCGAAACGCCTGAGGGTCCGAACATCGGTTTGATCTCTTCACTATCTGTACACGCGAAGATCAACAACCTAGGATTTATCGAAACACCATACCGTAAAGTTGAAGACGGTAAGGTAGTGGTTGATCAGCCAGTTGTTTACTTGTCGGCAGAAGATGAAGATGATAAAACAATCGCACAAGCAAACGCATTGTACGATGATAAAGGTAATTTCTTGGATGCGAAAGTAAAAGCAAGATATGAGGGTGACTTCCCGATTATCGAGCCTGAGAAATTAGACTATATGGACGTTGCGCCTAACCAGATCACCTCTATTGCGGCTTCATTGATTCCTTTCTTGGAGCATGATGATGCCAACCGTGCATTGATGGGATCGAACATGCAGCGCCAGGCCGTGCCTTTATTACGTCCTCAAGCACCGGTTGTAGGAACAGGATTGGAAGCTCGCGTAGCGAAAGATTCCCGTACCTTGATCAATGCTGAAGGAAACGGTGTAGTAGAATATGTAGATGCACAGGAAATCCACATCCGCTACAACCGTAATGAAAACGAGAAATTGGTTTCATTCGATGAGGATGTTAAGGTTTATAAATTAACAAAATTCAAGAAAACCAACCAGAATACTTGTATCAACTTGAAACCGATCGTCATCAAAGGACAAGAGGTATCTAAAGGTCAGGTATTGTGTGAGGGATATGCAACAGAAGACGGTGAATTAGCATTGGGCCGTAACCTAAAAGTAGCGTTCATGCCTTGGCAAGGATACAACTTTGAGGATGCGATCGTAATCTCTGAGCGCGTTGTTTCTCAGGATTTGTTCACTTCATTGCACATTGAGGAATTCGAACTGGAAGTTCGTGATACCAAACGTGGTGAAGAGGAATTAACAGCTGATATCCCGAACGTATCTGAAGAAGCTACGAAAGACTTAGACGAAAACGGTATTATCCGTATCGGTGCGGAAGTTGGCGAAGGCGATATCTTGATCGGTAAGATCACTCCAAAAGGAGAATCTGATCCTTCACCAGAAGAGAAATTATTACGTGCCATCTTTGGTGACAAAGCCGGCGATGTGAAGGATGCTTCCTTGAAGACTCCTCCATCCATCAAAGGGGTTGTTATCGACACGAAATTGTTCTCCCGTGCGAAGAAAATGTCTAAAGAAGTAGAGCGTAAAGCTTTAGAGAAATTAGAAGTTGCACACGATAAAAACATCAGAGCATTAAAAGACCGTTTAGTGGATAAATTGTTCACTATTGTAAATGGTAAGACCTCTCAAGGGATCTACAGTGTTTACAAAGAGCTTTTGGTTGCTAAAGGTGCTAAATTCACCCAAAAGATCCTTCAGGATTTGGATTACAACAATGTAAACCCAACTGGATGGACTACGGATGATGATAAAAACGAAATGATCAAGTATGCATTACATAACTACGGCATTAAAGTTAATGAGGAGTTAGGTGCATTCAAACGTGAGAAATTCGCTATCTCTGTGGGTGATGAGCTTCCATCAGGAATTGTTCAAATGGCTAAAGTTTATGTGGCTAAGAAACGTAAGCTTAAAGTAGGGGATAAGATGGCTGGTCGTCACGGTAACAAAGGTATCGTTGCACGTATCGTTCGTGATGAGGATATGCCATTCTTGGAAGATGGAACACCGGTAGATATCGTATTGAATCCACTAGGGGTACCATCTCGTATGAACCTTGGACAGATCTATGAAACTGTTTTAGGATGGGCAGGACAGAAATTAGGGGTTAAGTTTGCTACGCCGATCTTCGATGGTGCTGAAATGGACCAGGTAGAAGAATGGGTAGAGAAAGCAGGATTACCGAAATCAGGTCGTACCTATTTGTACAACGGTTTAACTGGAGAGCGTTTTGACCAACCTACAACAGTGGGTGTAATCTACATGTTGAAATTAGGACACATGGTAGATGACAAAATGCACGCACGTTCAATCGGTCCATACTCGTTGATTACTCAACAACCATTAGGTGGTAAGGCACAGTTCGGTGGTCAGCGTTTTGGTGAGATGGAGGTTTGGGCATTAGAGGCATTCGGTGCATCGAACATCCTTCAAGAGATCTTAACGGTGAAATCAGATGATGTTGTGGGTCGTGCGAAAACTTACGAAGCGATCGTTAAAGGTAATAACCTTCCAACACCATCGGTACCAGAATCGTTCAACGTATTGGTACATGAGCTTCGCGGTCTAGGTTTAGATATCACATTGGATTAATCAAGCAAAATTGAGCTTAAGAAGGGGTCAAATCCTTCTTAAGCTTTCACATACAGCTTTAACTTTTTACTAAGTATGTCTTACAAAAAAGATAATAAAATCAAAAGTAACTTTACATCGATCACGATCAGCTTGGCATCTCCAGAGACTATTTTGGAGCGTTCAAGTGGTGAGGTTACTAAACCAGAAACCATCAACTATCGTACTTACAAACCAGAGCGCGACGGATTATTCTGTGAGCGTATTTTTGGCCCTGTAAAAGATTACGAATGTCACTGTGGTAAATACAAACGTATCCGTTATAAAGGTATCGTTTGTGACCGTTGTGGGGTGGAGGTTACAGAGAAGAAAGTACGTCGTGAGCGTATGGGACACATCAACTTGGTGGTTCCTGTAGCGCATATCTGGTACTTCCGTTCTTTGCCAAACAAAATCGGTTATTTATTAGGTCTTCCTACCAAGAAATTGGATATGATCATCTACTACGAAAGATATGTGGTTATTCAAGCAGGTATCAAAGAAGATGATGGTATCTCCTACATGGATTTCTTGACAGAAGAGGAATATTTGGATATTTTGGATACCCTTCCAAAAGAAAACCAATACCTTGACGATACAGATCCTCAGAAATTCGTAGCGAAAATGGGTGCTGAGGCGCTAGAAGATTTATTGAAACGTCTAGACCTTGACCAATTATCATACGATCTTCGTCACCAAGCAGCTAACGAAACTTCTCAACAACGTAAGAACGAGGCTTTAAAACGCCTTCACGTAGTAGAAGCTTTCCGCGGTGCCAATGATCACATCGAGAACCGTCCGGAATGGATGATCGTGAAGATCGTTCCGATCATTCCACCAGAATTGCGTCCTCTTGTGCCTTTGGATGGTGGTCGTTTCGCGACTTCGGATTTGAACGACTTATACCGTCGTGTGATTATCCGTAACAACCGTTTGAAACGTTTGATCGAGATCAAAGCTCCAGAAGTAATCTTACGTAACGAGAAACGTATGCTTCAAGAAGCCGTTGACTCTTTATTCGATAACTCGCGTAAAGTAAATGCGGTGAAAACTGAAGGTAACCGTGCGTTGAAGTCATTATCCGATATCCTTAAAGGTAAGCAAGGACGTTTCCGTCAGAACTTACTGGGTAAACGTGTTGACTACTCGGCTCGTTCGGTAATTGTGGTAGGTCCTCACTTGAAATTACACGAGTGTGGTCTTCCAAAAGATATGGCAGCAGAACTTTACAAACCATTCATCATCCGTAAGATGATCGAAAGAGGAATTGTGAAGACCGTAAAATCTGCTAAGAAAATCGTTGATCGTAAAGATCCGGTAGTATGGGATATCTTAGAGAATGTTCTAAAAGGACATCCTGTATTATTAAACCGTGCTCCTACGCTTCACCGTTTGGGTATTCAGGCTTTCCAACCTACTTTGGTAGAAGGTAAAGCGATCCAATTGCACCCATTAGTGTGTACAGCGTTCAACGCCGATTTCGACGGTGACCAGATGGCAGTTCACTTACCTTTAGGTAATGCTGCAATTTTGGAAGCCCAAATCTTGATGTTGGCAGCACACAACATTCTTAACCCGGCAAACGGTTCTCCTGTTACAGTGCCATCTCAAGACATGGTATTGGGTCTTTATTACATTACCAAAGGCCGTAAAACAGATGATAGCCGTAAGATGAAAGGGGAGGGAAGTACCTTCTATTCTGCTGAAGAAGTAATCATTGCTTTGAACGAAGGACAGTTGGATCTTCACTCATTCATCAAGGTTAAGACACAAATCAAAACCAAAGAAGGTGAATTCAAACAAGCAATCATTGAAACTACGGTAGGTCGTGTGATCTTTAACCAGATCGTTCCGGAAGAAGTAGGTTATATCAATGAATTGTTGACCAAGAAATCTTTGCGTAATGTTATCGGTGAGATCGTTAAGAACACCGGTATGGCTCGCGCAGCGAAATTCTTGGATGATATGAAAGAGCTAGGATTCCAAACAGCATTTAAAGGAGGATTGTCCTTCAACTTGCAAGATTTGAACATCCCGGCTGCAAAAGCTGATTTGATCGCTCAAGCTACCAACGAAGTAGAAGAAGTAATGAACAACTATAACATGGGTTTCATTACCAACAACGAGCGTTACAACCAAATCATCGATATCTGGACACGTATCAATAACCGATTGACTGCACACGTAATGGATATCCTTTCGAACGATAACCAAGGTTTCAACTCTGTTTACATGATGTTGGATTCTGGAGCTCGTGGTTCTAAGGAGCAGATTCGTCAGTTATGTGGTATGCGTGGGTTGATGGCGAAACCTCAGAAGTCTGGTACTTCAGGTGGTGAGATTATCGAGAACCCGATTTTATCGAACTTTAAAGAAGGATTATCCGTATTAGAGTACTTTATCTCTACCCACGGTGCGCGTAAAGGTCTTGCGGATACGGCGTTGAAAACGGCGGATGCGGGTTACTTAACTCGTCGTTTACATGACGTAGCTCAAGATATGATTGTTGTTGAACAAGATTGTAACGGTTTACGTGGTATCTATACAACAGCATTGAAAGACAACGATGATATCGTTGAACCACTTTACGACCGTATCTTAGGACGTACGCCATTGAATGATGTGGTACATCCGGAGACAGAGGAAGTAATCGTAGCGGCAAACGAAGATATCACGGAAGAGATTGCGGAAGCAATTGAAAACGCTGGTATCGAAGGTGTGGAGATTCGTTCGGTATTGACCTGTGAGTCTAAACGCGGAGTTTGTGCTTGTTGTTACGGACGTAACTTAGCATCTGGTAAGCGTGTTCAATTGGGTGAGGCTGTCGGTGTAATCGCAGCACAATCCATTGGTGAGCCAGGTACGCAGTTAACACTTCGTACGTTCCACGTCGGTGGTACGGCATCCAACATTGCGGCAGAGTCTTCGATCATCGCGAAATACGATGGTAAAATCGAATTCGAAAATGTTCGTACGGTGGAGAAAGAAGGCGAAGATGGTCCATACCAAGTCGTATTAGGTCGTTCTGGTGAGATCAAAGTAGTAAATGACGAGAAAAAAGTTCTTTACCAACAGATCATCCCTTACGGTTCGAACTTATTCGTTAAAGAAGGAGAGAAAGTAGAAAAAGGAGCTAAGTTAGTTGACTGGGATCCATATAATGCGGTAATTATCTCCGAATTTGCGGGTAAGGTAGAATTTGATGCGATCATCGAAGGTATTACTTTCCGTGAAGAGTCTGATGAGCAGACTGGCCACAAAGAGAAAGTGATCATCGAAACGCGTGATAAGACGAAAAACCCTACCATTAAGGTATTGGATAATAAAGGCGAAATCATCCGTTCATATAACATTCCAGTAGGAGCTCACGTTTCTGTATCTGATGGTCAGAAAGTGAAAGAAGGTGCGGTATTGGTTAAGATCCCTCGTTCTACAGGTAAGACCCGAGATATTACGGGTGGTCTTCCTCGTGTAACGGAGTTGTTCGAGGCTCGTAATCCTTCAAACCCTGCGGTTGTAACTGAAATCGATGGTGTTGTATCATTAGGTGGTGTTAAACGTGGTAACCGTGAGATCTCTATCGAGTCTCGTGATGGCCAAGTGAAGAAGTACTTAGTACCTCTTTCTAAACACATCTTGGTACAGGATAATGACTTTATCAAAGCTGGTATGCCATTGTCAGACGGTCAGATCTCTCCTTCAGATATCTTATCGATAAAAGGCCCTTCAGCAGTACAAGAATATATCGTAAATGGTATCCAAGAGGTTTACCGCCTTCAAGGGGTAAAAATCAACGATAAACATTTCGAAACCATCGTTCACCAAATGATGCAGAAAGTGAATATCGAGGATCCAGGAGATACACGTTTCTTAGAAAAAGAAGCGGTGAACAAATGGGATTTCATGGAAGAGAACGATTCATTATACGACAAGAAAGTTGTTGTTGATGCGGGCGATTCCAAAACATTACGTCCAGGACAGATCGTGGCTATGCGTAAGCTTCGTGAGGAAAACTCCAGCTTGAAACGTCAAGACATGAAATTGGTAGAGGTTCGTGATGCTATCCCAGCGACTTCAAGTCCATTGTTGCAAGGTATTACCCGTGCTTCATTAGGTACGAAATCGTTCATCTCTGCAGCTTCCTTCCAGGAAACTACCAAAGTATTGAACGAAGCAGCAATCGCAGGTAAACGTGATAACCTATTAGGATTGAAAGAAAACGTAATTGTTGGTCACTTGATCCCTTCAGGTACAGGTTTACGTCAGTACAGCAATATCATTGTTGGTTCTCGTGAAGAATACGATCAATTATTAGCTTCTAAAGAAGAAGATTAATCGTTGATAGGTAGCGATGTTGGACTGAGGACCGGCAGAGCAAACATATACAAATGGTCTGGATTCGAAAGGATCCAGGCCATTTTGTTTTTATAAAAAATAGAAATTTGGATAAAATTCCAACTAATTGTTACATAATTTGTTTATTTGCTTTAAGCTATGTTTGAAATGGACCTGAATATCATCATCAATCAATTTGTATGGGAATGGAACGACTTGCTGAAAGCATGTCTTTCCCTTGTTGCCGGCTTTGTGCTAGGTTTTGAACGGGAATGGAAAGACAAATCCGCCGGTTTTAAGACCATTTCTATCATCTGTTTGGGGAGTACGCTATTTTCTTTGTTATCCTATAAATTGGGTGCAGGGGATTCCGAAGATGCTACCCGAATAGCCTCTTACGTGGTTTCTGGGATTGGTTTCTTGGGTGCAGGTGTAATCTTCAAGGATGGTGTTAATGTGAATGGATTGACCACAGCAAGTATCATTTGGATGTCGGCAGCCATTGGAATGGCAATTGGCTTTGGGGTATTCCTAACAGCGGCAATCTTCTTGTTCGCTTGTTTTATTATTATTGGTTCCGGAAAATTCATCAATAAACATATCATTAAGAGTGTGGGAAGGCAGGTAACCATTACCCTAGACCGTGAAGACCTGGATGCGAAAGATGAACTCATCAAGGAACTTAAACCCTTAACCAAACAGCTCAAGGTGAAAAAAGTCACCATGACCGAGGATGAACTTACTGTAATTTTGGAGGTATTGATCAACAAGGAAAATATCCGAAAATTCGAAAGGACCATTTTGGCCAATAGAAAGCTCATTGAGATCAGTATATAAGCTAAAATCGGCTGTAGCTTATTTGCGGGGTTGATGCTCAGCTATTTTTTGACCCAACTTAAAAGATTCCTACAATTTTGACTGATTGCCTGATAATCAAATCCTGTTTGGTTTTTCACAAATAATTTTGAACCCAATCCAACTGCCGATACGCCGGCTTCAAACCAGTTCTGGATATTGCTCTGCGTGACATCCACACCTCCAGTAGGCATAAACTTAACAGTAGGGAACAAAGGTTTGATGCTTTTTAGAAAGCCTGTACCTAAGGTTTCTCCCGGAAACAATTTGATGAATCCACATCCTGCATGCATGGCCGCTGCGATCTCAGATGGTGTCATACATCCAGGAATCCATAGTATACCTTTTTCTTTAGCCAGTTTAGCTAGCTCCTGCGTGAAAATAGGACTCACTAGAAATTCTGTTCCCAATTTGATGAATTTTTTAGCGGCTTCGGTATCCAGAATGGTTCCGATGCCTAATTTTAGATCAGGGAAATGTTCCACTTTATAAGCCATTAAAGCCTTGAAATTCTCCGTAGCAGCAGCTCCGCGGTTTACAAATTCAAAAACACGGATTCCACCTTCATAGCAGGCTTTTAATACATTTATACAGATTTCCACCTCATCATGGTAAAAAACCGGGATGACCGGATAAGCTGCTATGGTATCTAAGATTTGATTTTTCATCATGTTAAAATTTACCGTTTCCAAAATCACCTTCCACAAATAATTTCTGATAACCAGCGCCTGTGGCAGTATCTATGACTTTCTGGGCATCCCATTGATGGGAAAGCGCATGTATCAATCCCGCCATGAACGCATCCCCACTTCCAATTCGATCAATCACTTCTTCGGTTTCATAGACTTCGGAAATCACATCTTCCGTTTCGGTATGCAAGGTTCCATAAAAGAGGTTATGCGTAGGCCGATCCATAAACCTGAACGTGTTTGCAATGTATTTGACCTTTGGAAACACTCTCCGTATCTCTTGGGCATTCTGCTTAGCAAATTCGAAATAGGTTTCCTTACTACTGTTTCTATTTAGCTGTTCATCAATAGCAGTTCCTAGCATTTTATTGGATGCCCAGATGTTGCCCATAATGACATCACAATATTTGACCAAAGCTGGCATAATCGCTATTGGGGCTTTACCATATTGCCAGAGCTTACTCCGGTAATTGAGATCCACCGAAATCTGAATCCCTTTCTCGGAAGCTTTCCTTAGGAGAACTTCCATCAGGTCTGCCATATCCTGATTCAAAGCAGGTGTTAATGCCGACCAATGCAACCAAGAAACATCCTCCAATAAACTGTCGAAAGGGAAATCTTCCTTGCTCAATTGGCTAAAACTGGAATATTTACGGTCGTAAATCACTTCTCCCGAACTCAGTCCATTTGCTGAAAGTAAGATATAGCTTCCCAATCGATCCCCAGACCAAATAATCTTATTGGTTCCAACAGCTAGCCCATTCAATTTCTGAACGATTTCTTGGCTCAAACTGTTTTGTGGGAAAGCACTTACATATTCCACTTTATTTCCCATTTGGGCCAGTGAGGCTGCTACATTGGCTTCAGCTCCACCAGGGTAAATACGCAAGAGATTGTTGGGGCTGTCAAAAAAATGACTCCCAAGACTTTGTTGACGAATCAGGATTTCTCCAAAGGATAGTATTGTGTTCATTGGTTGAATTGATTGGCAAGTTAATTCTTTTTCTTGAGGATTTTCACTATTATTGGGTTAAAATCTAACCACATACTATGGGAATCCTAGAGAAGTTCTCTTTAAGAAACAAGAAAATTATTATTACAGGCGGTACAGGCATTTTAGGGAAGGCCTTTGTACATGCATTAGCAGAAGCTGGCGCATCAATTTGTATCCTCGGTAGAAGCCAAGAGAAAATTGATGAACGAATTAAAGAGGCACAGGCGCTAGGCGCAGAAGCCATTGGAATTATTGCTGATGTGATGGATGAGCAGGCTGTTCAGGCAGCGAAATCAGAAATCCTAGCGCAATGGGGTACCATTGATGGCTTGATCAATGCGGTTGGGGGTAATATCCCGGGTGCAACGATTGGCGACCAACAATCTATTTTTGATAATAAAATCCAAGACACCATTAAGGCCATCGAATTGAATCTTTACGGAACCATTATTCCAAGCATGGTGTTCGGTGAGATCATTGCTTCCAAGGGAAAAGGTTCCATCATTAATATATCTTCGCTAGCCGCGAGCAGACCCTTAACCAGGGTGCTGGGCTATACGGTTGCGAAGCATGGAATAGATGGATTTACCAAATGGATGGCTACGGAACTGGCCCTTCGTTATGGCGATCAGGTGCGTGTCAATGCGATCGCTCCGGGCGTATTCTTAACAGAGCAGAATCGGAACCTTTTGACCAACCCAGATGGTAGCTATACCGATCGGGCACAGAAGTTTATTAACGGAACACCTTATAGGCGATTGGGCGATCCTTCTGAGCTGGAGGGGACTTTGGTTTACCTATTAAGCGATGCTTCGGCCTTCGTAACGGGCGAAACAATATTTGTAGATGGTGGTTTTGATGCTTGGTGTGGCGTATAAAAAAAGATGAACAAGAAATTTTTAGAACAAACCTGGAGATGGTATGGTCCCAATGACCCCGTTTCCTTGAACGATGTAAAACAAGCTGGTGCAACGGGAATTGTAACAGCACTACATCATATCCCACATGGCGATGTTTGGCCGGTGGAAGATATTTTAGCACGTAAGAAACTGATTGAGGATGCTGGCTTGAGATGGTCGGTCGTGGAATCTGTTCCGGTACATGAGGCGATCAAGACCAATGCTGAGGATGCCGGTATTTATCTGGAGAACTATAGGCAATCCTTAAAGAACTTGGCTGATTGTGGCATTTATACCGTTTGCTATAATTTCATGCCGGTATTGGATTGGACTAGAACTCAATTGGACCTGGAAATGAAGGATGGATCCAAAGCTTTGTATTTTGATTGGATAGATCTGGCCATTTTTGATATCCATATCCTGAAAAGGGAAGGAGCATTGGATGATTATTCTCAGGAGATACAGGAACAAGCAGCAGATCGGTTGGGGGAGATGAGTAAAGAGGATTTGCTGAACCTTCAGCATAATGTGTTGATGGGAATTCCTGGTGAAGGGGATATTTCCTTGGAATCCTTGAGCAATAGCATCGAGACCTATGGGAGTATAGGCAGGGATGGATTGAGAAAGAATCTATTGTTGTTTTTGGAGGGGATAGAGGAGGTTTGTGAGGCTAATGGTATTAAGATGACCATTCATCCGGATGATCCGCCATATAGTATTTTAGGGCTTCCTAGGGTGGTAAGTAACGAGGAAGATCTGTTGTATTTGATCAATGGTCAGGAAAAGGAATTTAATGGGATTTGTTTTTGTACGGGTTCTTTGGGTGCAGGGCCGGCGAATGATCTTCCGAGGATCTTTGACCAGGTTAAGCATCGGGTGAATTTTGTGCATTTGAGGAATGTGAAGAAGGATGCATTGGGAAGTTTTTATGAGGCAGATCATTTGGATGGGGATGTGGATATGTATTTGATCATGAAGGCGCTGGTGGGAGAGAATCAGAAACGGGAAATGGCGATGCCTTTTCGTCCGGATCATGGTCATCAGATGTTGGATGATTTGGAAAAGGTGACTAATCCGGGGTATTCGGCGATTGGTAGGTTGAGAGGCCTTGCGGAATTAAGGGGATTGGAATTGGGGGTGATAAGGGCAGAAGGGTAATGTTTTTTTAACCGTCATTGCGAGGAGGTACGACGAAGCAATCTTTAAACTATTCGAAAGATTGCTTCGTTCCTCGCAATGACGGGTGGATTGCTTCTTTCCTCGCAATGATTGTTATGATTAAACCAACTATTTTTTTACTTTTTTCCTTCAATAGTTTTCCTATCCAAAAAGTTATTTCCAAAAAATTTTTAGAGCTTGATGGCTCA
>NZ_JAYLLN010000010.1:0-79843 GCF_037126265.1 Sphingobacterium tenebrionis | reverse complement strand
GAAAAAGCAGAAGGAAAAGTACCTAAACAGGTTGGCACTGGAGTTCGATATGAAATTAGATAAGATACATTGACCTGATTAACAATAGGTTATACAACATGTCATTGGTAGCGTAGTCGAAGGATCTAAACACTGGTAAATGAACAGATGCTTCGACTTCGCTCAGCATGACATGCTAGACGTCATGATAATTTAATTGGAAGGATATAAAAAAAGATTGCTTCGTACCTCGCAATGACATGGAACCTCGATGATGCGAGCTCGACATGATACAAAAAAATAATAAAACATCACATATCATTAGTAAAACATCACATATCATTAATAAAACCTAATATAGAAAATCACAAAAATGTTCAGCATTAAACAAATTGAAGAAGCACATAGTCGCGTTAGTACAGGTGCAGATTTTCCGCGCTACATTGCAGAAATTAGAAACCTTGGCGTCACTTCTTTTAAATTCAACGTATCCGATGGAAAAGAAATATATTTCGGTGAAAATAGCTACGAAGCCGTTTCCGAACCAAAATATGATCCTATAAAAATCCAATCCGAAGTAAACTTTCCAACCTTTACAAAAGAATTAATTGATCACCAGCAAGGAAAAACAGACTTCCCTCATTTCATCAAAATATGTGCTGAAAATGGCGTTAATAACTGGATTGTCGACCTAGAAAAAATGGTCTGTACTTACTTTGATTCCCACGGAAATAAAATACTCCAAGAACCTTTGGGATAGTATTTTAGTACAAAGTAGTTAGTAGTTAGTAGTTAGACCTAGGGCGTCATAGGTCTAAATACTAACTACTCACTACTAAATACTGTTTTAAAAAAGAGAGGTTGGCTTTTGGCCAACCTCCTCTTTTTTAAAACATGTCCGAATTCATCACTTTCGTCCAAGCTTTTGCGAAATCCTTCACAAATTTCTCTTGAGCATCAGCGCTGGCGTAGACTTCGGCAACGGCACGAAGCTCCGCGTTTGATCCGAACACCAGGTCCGCTCGAGTACCGGTCCATTTTGGTTGACCAGTTTTACGATCCGAACCGATATATAATTCCTTATCTTCTGAAGCAGCCTTCCAAGCCGTATTCATATCCAATAGATTGACCAAGAAATCATTGGTTAACTGTCCAGGTCTGTTCGTGAATACCCCATTTTTAGAACCATCAAAGTTCGTGTCCAATGCGCGCATACCGGCAATCAGAACAGTTAATTCAGGTGCTGAAAGGTTTAATAATTGCGCTTTGTCGATCAATAATTCTTCTGTAGATGAAGTATATCGTCTTTTCTTATAGTTGCGGAATCCATCAGCTATCGGCTCTAGGTGTCCAATCGATTCGATGTCTGTCTGCTCTTGCGAAGCATCCATACGACCCGCTTTAAAAGCTACCTCAACAGGCGTTCCAGCATCTTGTGCTGCCTTCTCAATGGCTGCATTTCCTGCAAGAACAATAAGATCTGCTAAGGATACTTTTTTACCAGCTGTCTGTGCTCCATTGAAATCATTTTGGATTTGCGTCAAAACCGATAACACTTTATCCAATTGTTTAGGATTATTCACTTCCCAATCTTTTTGAGGCGCTAAACGGATTCGGGCACCATTAGCACCACCACGTTTATCCGACCCACGGAAAGTAGAGGCAGAAGCCCATGCCGTTGATGCCAGTTCAGAAACAGTTAGACCTGAAGAAAGAATCTTACCCTTTAGATCGGCAGCATCTGCATCAGCGATCAATTCATGATTTACTTCAGGAATTGGATCTTGCCAGATTAATTCTTCTGCAGGAACTTCTGGTCCCAGGTAACGGGAGCGAGGTCCCATATCGCGGTGAGTCAATTTAAACCATGCACGTGCAAAGGCATCAGCAAAAGCATCAGGATTTTCGAAGAAATGTCTGGAGATCTTACCATATTCTGGATCAAAACGTAGGGAAAGATCGGTAGTCAACATGGTTGGCTTCCGTTTCTTGTTACTGTCGAATGGATCTGGAATGGTTTCTTCTGCATCTTTTGCCACCCATTGATGTGCACCGGCAGGACTTTTCGTCAATTCCCATTCGTAATTGAATAGGTTTTCAAAAAAGTTATTGCTCCATTGCGTTGGGGTGGTCGTCCAGATCACTTCCAATCCCGAAGTGATGGCATCGGCTCCAACTCCCGATTTATAACTGCTTTTCCAGCCAAAACCTTGTTCATCCAGTCCTGCTGCTTCAGGTTCTTTTCCTACATTATCTGCAGGTCCAGCGCCGTGTGTTTTTCCAAAGGTATGGCCACCAGCGATCAATGCAACGGTCTCTTCATCGTTCATTGCCATCCTTCCGAAGGTATCGCGAATATCCTTTGCGGCTAAAATAGGGTCTGGGTTTCCATCAGGTCCTTCCGGGTTTACATAGATCAATCCCATTTGTACAGCTGCCAATGGGTTTTCCAGATTCCTGGAATGCACATCTCCATCTGCATCATCATCTGCCGATAATACGCCGTGTTTTTCAGCGACCCCTTCAGAACCATGCGCATAACGCACATCACCGCCTAACCATTTATCTTCCGAACCCCAATATACATCCTGATCAGGTTCAAACGCATCCACACGACCACCAGCAAAACCGAAAGTTTTGAAACCCATAGATTCCAAGGCGACATTTCCGGTCAATACCATTAAATCTGCCCAGGAAATCTTACGACCATATTTTTGTTTGATCGGCCACAATAAGCGGCGTGCCTTATCCAAACTCACATTATCTGGCCAGCTATTTAAAGGAGCAAAACGTTGCTGTCCGGTACCTGCACCACCACGACCATCACCTACACGGTAAGTACCTGCGGAGTGCCAGGCCATACGGATAAATAGACCACCATAGTGTCCAAAATCTGCCGGCCACCAATCCTGAGAATCGGTCATTAAAGCGTGCAGATCTTGTTTTACTGCGGCTAAATCTAAGGAGTTAAATTCGGCTGCGTAGTCAAAACCATCATCCATTGGATTGGATAGGTTGGAATGCTGGCGTAGTAAACTTACTTTAAGGTGTTTTGGCCACCAATCGTGGTTGGTAGTTCCTCCACCTGCTACTGTCATTTTCTGGTTCAAAGTGCCGTTGTGGAATGGGCATTTGCTAATGTCGTTTGATCCGTTTTCCATATCTTTTTTTAGAATTAATTCATACCAAGGGAATCCGTTGGTATCTGTTGTTTTTTTATTATCTCACATTTATAATTGGCAGTACATGTTGTAACTTTCTCTTATAAATTTAGTTAAAGTTAGATAAATAAAATCTAATTAATATTTAAAACATGATAGATTTTCTCTATGAGTTATTAAAAAAAATAATCCCGAAAATTGCTGCTTTTTCGGGATTGACAATTTAAAAACTCATGTAATTCGAACGCTAATCGAAATATTTAATTTCTTTTTGTTGCCACAAATTAAGTGAATTAATAGGTTTATTGGAAGTAAGAGGGGGTGGACAAAAGGTGGACAAATAAACAAAATCGGGCTAAATTGGTTGTTAGAACAGAAAATAGATGTATAATTTTTAAAGATAAAGACATATGCCGTGGAACCCTGAAATTTATAACCAATTTAAAGATATCCGATATCAACCTTTTTTTGATTTGATGGACCTGATCGAGGAGCGGACGGAAATGCAGGCTGTTGACCTGGGATGTGGAACAGGGGAGCAGACAGCAATGTTGGCGGAACGTTTTCAGCAATCCACATTTCTGGGGATTGATTCTTCAGTGGAAATGTTGCGGGGAGCAGAAGAGCATCAAACCGAACGATTATATTATAAGGTAGAAACTTTCGAGGAGTTTATTAATAGATTGTCGCGATGGGATTTGATTTTTAGTAATGCGGCATTGCAATGGTCGGGTGATCATCATACCTTATTTCCGGATCTGATCAAGAAATTAAATCCTGGAGGGCAGTTGGCTGTTCAGATGCCTTGCCAAACTGAAAATGAACTGAACCAGATTTTATTTGAACTGGCGAACGAGGAACCTTATCGGGATCAGTTAAATGGTTGGAATAGGTCATCGCCGGTTTTGAGCATGGAAGAATATACGGAAATGTTTATTGCGGAGGGTATGGTGAATTTGAAGATCTCGAAAAGGATTTATCCTATTGTGGCCGAGGATACGGAAACCTTATTTCATTTTATTTCGGGTTCGGCTTTGATACCTTATATGGAAAGACTTTCGGAGGAACAACAAATTGAGTTTAATGGTGAGTTTAAGAGAAGGATAGGGGAAAGGTTTGAGAAAAGACCAGTTGTTTATCCTTTCAGGAGGTTGTTGTTGTATGGGGTAAAGGCTTAGTTTTTTTGATTACGCGTCATTGCGAGGAGGTTTCCTCGTCATTGCGAGGAGGTACGACGAAGCAATCTTTGGACCTTGTCATCCTGAGCAGCGTCGAAGGATCTATACGGGTATCATGTGTAGATGCTTCGACTTCGCTCAGCATGACATGGGTGAAGATTGCTTCGTTCCTCGCAATGACGCGGCTAAAAGATTGCTTCGTTCCTCGCAATGACAAGGGCTCGCAATGACGCGGTTTCCTTCGTAATCCAATCATAGTTTATGCATATTGCAAGCAATGTGCAAGTGCCTAAAGTCACTTACACCTCACTTACATGTCACTTAAACCTCACTTGCAACATGGAGGTAACCGGTACCTAATCCGTAAAAATCCCCGCTCTTTTTTTTGAAGAATTTGCTATAAAATTTAAATTGTTAATCTTATTTATCAATTCATTATCTTATATTTAAGGGACTAATCAAATCTTTTATATTACCAATCATGCTCCAAACTAACAATTAAACTATATCATCTTATAATAGGTTCATCATGATAAAACTAGCCAAAGAATTGAGTTTTCTGATTTGCATTTTATTTTTCATCGCATGTGGAAATCCAGGTAATAAATCAAATAAAGATTCAGATAATAAACTATCAATACAAAATGAAAAAAAAGTGGATAGTATTTATATCAAATTTGAGCCTAATGTCAATCATATATTAGACATTTTATCCATAAAATCTAATCAAATAAATGTAAAGCCTGACAGTAATTTTAGTGCTTATTATTTTGATCAATATTCCAGCCTAGTCTATTTCCCAACTCCTACTGAATTAATCTATCCCATAAAACCAGGCGATAGCCTTATTATATCGAGCAAGAATAAATATCCATATATTAAGGTTCTCAATAATAATACATTCTCCGAACGAGAATTAAATTTCGTTGCAGAGTTATCGTTCAAAGGAATTAATATTTTTGAATACTTCCTTAATAGGAAGGGATCTGCGAAAGAAGTTTATGAGTCAACTTTAAATTATACGGATAATTTACTGCAAAAAGGTGAGATCAAGAAATCCTATGCAAACTGGCTTAAGAAGGAAGCATACTATTCCTTTCTTAAACTTACCCAAACCAAAGGGATAGATACAGACCCTGTTGATTTGAAAGAAAAGATCAATATAGACAGCAATCTTTCAATTCATTATTACCAAAGCTTATTGTGGAAACATATGGCTAATCTTTTGGGTAAAGACTATACTATGGAAAGGATCATCGTGGTGGCTGATTCCAATTTTACAGGAAGTAGTAAGGACTATGTACTGTATAATTTTTCAAGAGAATATCTTTCTTCCATTAATTCAGATCAAGCAAAAACTTCACTAACTAAATTGAAGGACAAATTTAAGGACAAGGAATACCTTACTTTGCTAGAAACAAAATATTCAGCCACTTTTGATGCAGATATGAATATTGTTGATCAATTATTAATGCCTGATGGCACTACAATTAGTTTTGATCAAATGCTTTCGAAGTACAAAGGAAAGAAGGTCTATTTGGATGTTTGGGCGAGTTGGTGTTCACCTTGTCGGGCAGAATTTCCAAACAGCAGGATGTTAAAGAAAAGTTCAGTTGCTTCAAATGTGGTTTTCGTTTATATTTCCACCGATAAAGTTCAGAATGATTGGTTGAAAGCGAATAAAGAAGAAGAATTAGGAGTCTCAGATAGTTATTTATTAACTAATCCAAGCAAATCTAATTTTATGAAGAAATATGAAATTAATGCTATACCTAGGTATTTTATTTTTGCTGAAAATGGAAGTATCATTAGTCCGAATGCACCACGACCGGGGTCGGAGGAAATTAAAAACTTATTAAAACTGTAAAATACCAAACCATAGATGACTAAAATCCAAATTTTCTTTGCTTGTATATTATTCTTCCTTTTAAGTTGTAGCCAGAAAAATGAAAACCAAACAGAACCGATAAATATAGTTGCCGGATCATCTAAGATTACAGGAAAAATCATGGCTCCAGATAGCCTTATGGCAGGTGGGGTTAAGGTCAGCATTTCGGTTCTGCATCCCATTACTGGAGATTATTCTACATATGAAATTCCTATAGATTACTCGGGCAGATTCGCGCTTGACTATGATATGGAAACCAGTAGTACAATAATAGGTTTATCTAGTAGTTTACAAACTAATCCAATTTACATTAAAACCTTTATAAATAAACCTACCTATATTGAAATACAATACACTGATAGATCGACAATCCATAAAATAGATCTTACGCCTGCGATGCCTAAATATGATATGATGCAAAGCGAACAATTATTTAGGAAATTGGTTGAAAATAAACCCAATGACCCAAATTGGAAATACCCACATTATTATAATATGAGGATTGATGATTTCTTGGAATCTGTAAAGAAATCATATAATAGGAGGCTAGAGGCGGTATTGGGGAATGATGTTGCGCTTTCAAAAGAGTTTAAAGATTTTCTAAAAAAAGATTTTCGGATGTTTTATTACACTAGTGGCATGTTCGATTATGAAAGTTCCATGAAAATCAACTATTTAAATGCCACAAAGGATACAGTGAATTTGCCTAAAATCCAAAAAATTGATCGATCCTATTTTCGTTTCTTAAAAGATTTTGATCTCAATGATCCGCAGTACTTGCATACCTTTACATTCCCCGAACTTCAACATCATATACTCCAGAATGAGGTATTAGGCCTTCCACCAATAGGTGATAGCGATATTCCATCCTGGTTAAAAAAGGTAAAAGGACTTTTGGCCGAGCAGGTTGGGTTTAAGGATGGACCGTATTATGATATTCTGGCAGCGAATGCCTATGGTCTACAGCTTAATGAGGAAGTAAAACCATTAAACTCTAAACAGCAGGAGGCAATAAAGAACTATTGGGGAAAGGGTGAAATTGCTAAAATACTGTCCCGAAAAAATGAGAAGGTAATCGAAGAGGATAGCAAGAAATCGCCCTTGGTCGTACATGATATTGCTCATGTTGCTAAGGAAAAGTTGATGGACACTATTCTTGCAAAATATCCAGGTAAAGTGGTGTTTATAGACTTTTGGGCTACCTGGTGCGGCCCTTGTTTGGGCGCTATGAAGCAGTTTAAATCCATAAAAGGGGATTTTCAGGGTAAGGATGTTGTTTTTGTTTATTTAACAAATGGATCTTCGCCAAAAAAACGCTGGGAAGAAGTAATTAAAGGTATTGGAAGCGAACATTATTACTTAAAGGATGATCAATGGAGTTATTTAATGTCTGAATTCGGATTTGAATATATCCCATCGTATTTATTATATAGTAAGGAAGGGATTTTGGCGAATAAGTTTACTGCATTTCCGGGAAATGAAAAAGTAAAAAACTTGATCGAGGATTTGCTAACAAATAAAGAAGGTAAATAGATAGATAAATATTTAGATAAATAGAGTGATTATAATAAGATAAATTGTAGTTTGCTGTCGCTGTAAACAAAAACAGCATTAAAAGATCAAAATTATGAAAGCATACAAAGTAGAAACTTTAATTTATTACTCAAAATTAACTCTTGATTCGGAACATATTGCGAAGAAATCAAAGGATGACATTCAAGAAAAATTAGACGAATATGCAAAAAATGGATTCAAATTAGCCTCCACAAATTCAACTAATTTCGGATTTGCGATTTATATTTATTTGTTTTTTGAAAAAGATGTCTAAACAAAAAATTCTAAATGCTCTTAAAAAATATTCAACTGAATTTGCTCTGATTTTCATAAGTGTGATCCTTGCCTTTGCCCTAACCGAATGGAGTGCAAATCGAGGAGAAAAAGTATCTGAAAATAAAATTTTAGGTGAAATTAAAAACGGAATAAACTCAGATTACAAAGATTTTGAATCAAATTTAAAAATGCACAAAATCAGTAAGGCTGGCGTGGGGGAGTTAAGGAAATGGGTTAACAATCAAGAAATAAATAATGATTCAATTGCTGTTTACTATTTTTTACTCTTCAGGAATTATTCACCAATAATCAACAAAACCGGTTATGAATCACTAAAAGGAACTAACTTAAAAACAATCTCAAATGATTCATTAAGGTTTAAGATAATAAAACTGTACGATTATCATTACAATATTATTGAGCAGTTAGAAAATCATAATGAGGAAATGCAAGATTTTAAAACTTACTTTGCTCCTACAAATGAAATCCTGTCGCCGTATATGAATTTTGATGAGAAAGGCAATTTGAAGGGTTTACAAACTGCAAATTTATCTGCTACACAGAAAAAGGAACTTCTTAGTTATTTATGGAGATTAGAGCTAACGAAAATGTTTAAAATTTTGCGGTACGAACAAGTTTTGAAAGAAATTGAAAGTTTGGACAAATCTTTAGATAAGGAATTAAAAAACGACAGTTAAAAAGTAGTTTGGTATAGTAAGATAATTGATTGTTCTTAAGTCATGTTAAATGAAAAATCATAATTTTCTGTTTTTTTTCGCTTTTATCTTGTCTTCCTGTGTTGGGAATAATCAAAATATGCGGTCTGATGATCGCATTAATCAAAACCAAGTTAAGGATACTGCCGAGATCCCTCAAGGAATAACCAGAAACATAAAACAGGATAGTAAGGGTCGTATTTGGGTGGCTACATTCGATGGAATCTTCCGATTCGATGGAAAATCATTTTCTAAAATCACGGATAAAATAAATTCAGTTCGATTTTTCTCTGTTTTAGAAGATCGAAAAGGTAACTTTTGGTTTTCTTCTGTTGGGTCGGGAGTTTATTACTATGATGGAGAATCTTTTACAAATTATACAAGTAAAGACGGGCTAGCCAACAATAGGGTCACAGAAATCTATGAAGATAGAAAGGGTAATATTTGGTTCAGTACTGAACAGGGAGCAAGTCGCTTTGATGGAAAATCATTTCTGAATTTTACAACAGAAAATGGATTGCCAGCCAATTATGTCCATTGGATCTTGGAGGATCAATCCGGAAAATTTTGGTTTGGAACGCAGGAAGGGGTTTCTATTTATGATGGAAAATCATTTTCCAATTTAACCCAGAATAATCGTGGGTTTTACAATGTTAGGGGCATGATAGAAGATGCTAGCGGTAATATCTGGATAGGAGGGAATGATGGTCTTTGGAAATACGATGGAAGAAACTTTACCAAATTTTCAGATAGTTTTGTAGGCTATATTTATGAAGATAAAGAAGGGAATATTTGGACAAGTTCAAAGGATGATAAAACAAGTGAATTTTCGAATGGTCTACAAAAGAATGGCAATCAAGAGAGTTGGGTTTTGTCGCGATATAATAAAAGTTCTTTGTCCAATCCTAATTTACTTCCGGAGCTATTCAAAACCCATGAAGGAATGATTTTTGGGATACTTGAAGCAAATGATGGAATAATTTGGTATGGAACTTTAAATGGGATAGGAAGGTGGTCTGAGGATTAAATACTGATTATATGTAATAATCGTCATTTTTAGAACGAATTTATCTTCGTTTTTTTAATATCCTAAATTTATGAAAAGCCTATTTGTATTAATAATTTCCAGTTTTTTGCTTTCTTCCTTATCAGCACAGACCCTTAAGGATTGCTCTTCTTGTGCCACAAAACTAATCCAAATTGAACAAATTAAGGACTTGAGTATTGATGAATTACGGTTTTTAGCAAATGATTTATTTGCTAGAAGAGGTTATAAATTTTCGGATTCTAATATTGATAGCTATTATTCAGAAAAAAGCTGGTATAAACCTGTTGCCAACAACAATAAAATAATTTTTAACACGGTAGAAAAGCAGAACATTAAAATATTGCAGGACAAGACTACTGAACTGAAAGCTGAAAGGGATAAATTGATTAATGAACTAAAGGTCTTTAAAGCAGCATTACAATCGAACAATAAATCAGATCTGCAAAGGAAATATAATTTTGAAACCAATGATATAGAAAATAGGAAGGATATTGCCTATTTAGAAAAAACTTTGGAGCAAGTGAACTTGGATGATATCAATTGGTCAAAACATAAAGGAATATACGAAGTTACTGTGGATAATGGTGATTATGTAATGAATTATGAAATAAGCATCGATAGGGAAAAGGTTAATATCAAGTACGCTAATCAAGGGGGTTCAGAATATAGCGAGTTAGTTTATCCTAACTATATGATCACAGAATATACCTATTTATGGAAGTTTGAATGGAAAAATGGACGATTAAGGTTTGTTGATTTCATTGTCGCTGGGTAATATATGTGAAGATTGCTTCGTTGTGTCTCCTTTCAATGACGCCACGTCCATGCAGGGAAGAGCATACCTCCCTACAAAGGCGCAATGTACTAGTAAAGGACTGGCTCGAGGTATGCAAAGGATGTGTAATTATCATAATAATTTTCTTAATACATTATTAGTCAATGAATAATAATAATTAAATTTGTTTATGATAAAAAGGGGCGAATAATGGAAACTTTGGTTTTCAAACCCACTATTGAACAATGTGTAAGTTTTAGGAGGGTTAACAGGAGGCACAGTAGAGAAATGACAATAACTGAAGCACCGTCATCAAGTTGTAATGCTTCGTGTGTTAATGGCAATGGAGTTTCAATAACTTATTGTAAAAGGACATGTAGCCGAATAGATAATTAAGAACGTAGGTGTTCGGGAACCAAGCCTGTTTAAAAGAAGTGTTGCGCTGCTTAAAACTAATTTATTAAAGTATTATCATTCTTTCAATGATAGAATGATAATACTCTTAACCATACAAATCTTTATGAAGCTAATTATTTTATTTTTATTTGTTTTTTGCCTACAGGTTACCCATGGTCAACAGGTTAAACCTTACCATATTCAAGGTCATATAAAAAACCTTGATAACAATATGGTTTATTTGATAGATTTAGGAGCATTTTATTTTCTGAAGGAGAAGGATTTGGTTTTGGACTCATGTATGTCCAAGAATGGTTATTTTGAATTTAAGGGAAATATTTCAGAAAATAAGCAATGTGCAATTGAAGTTCCTGCGGTAACGAATCAATACTTAGTTTTTATTCTTGAAAAAGGGCATATTTCGATTACAGGTGAATTAACCAGTTTATATAGAGGAAAAGTGGATGGAATAGAAAATAGCATCTTTAAGCAGAGTGGTGAGATTAGTCGTCATTATGTTCCACTTATAAATAACTTGGCTGATAGTCTGTTGAAATATAAGGATGTAGGAAATAAATCTAATGATTTCAGATTAAGATACGATTCACTTATCTCATCAATGAATTACGAAAGGGAGAAATTTATTAAAAAAAATCCAAATGCCTTTGTTTCATTATTATTAATCAATGAAATGTTTCTAAGAAATTTTAGTTTGAATTATATAAGAGATCATTTTAATGTTTTGTCCAATACATTAAAATCGAGCCCAAGTGGAATGATTGTACAAAAAAGATTATTAGGAATTAATATAAAAAAAAATATTTTGGAGGAATTTTCCGGTACAGATATTAATGGTCACATAATTAATTCTGATAAATATAAAGGTAAAGTTACAATTATAGACTTCTGGGCTAGTTGGTGTCTACCATGTATTGAAAAGTTGCCAGTTTTACATAATTTAAATGAAAAATACGGAGATCGCATTAATATTCTCTCAATTTCCTTGGATCGAAATATAAACTCATGGAAAAAAGCAGTAGAACATCATAACATCACATGGGATAATTTCTGCGATGGTTTTGCAGGAAGAAATCCTTTGGTAATACAATTAAATATCAAAGCTATTCCACGAATAATTGTTATAAATAAAGATGGACTCCTTATATATGACAGTGAAAGGAATGATATTGAAGTAGATGAATTTATGGAAACAATCATGGAGATTTAAAAAAGTAATTGAGCATAGTTACTTAGACAAATATTACAAACGAAAAAATATGCTTTATCTATCCGCCCACCCTCATCCTGACTATATTATTTGGCAATTGGAAATCCAATTGAGAAATCTTTATTCACTTGAATTAATTTATCAGTGCTACAAGTAATGACGGAGATGTGCCTTTATATGACGAGGTTTTGGCATGATAATTTTCTTAATGCATTTTTAGGCAATGAATATTATTTGTTAAATTTGGGTATAATCAAAAAGGAGGGAATAATGGGAACTACAGTATCAAACCCACCATTGACCAATGTACAAGTTGAACTTCTCAAATTGTTTTCTGTGGATTTACCAGAAGAACAACTGATCGAACTTAAACGTGTAATGGCGAAATTTCTTCTGGATCATGCACGGGACAGAGCGGATGAAATTTGGGATGAGAAAGGGTATAGTGACGAAAAGCTTGATAATTTATTAAAATAAAGAATAATTTGATGTCTAATCTCAAAGTTATTTTAGATACAAATGTCATATTGAGGTCGATCTCTCGGAGGTCGACCTTTTCAGTTCTTTTAGATAAAATTTACAACGGTGATTTTGAAGTTTATGTTACTAATGATATTTTGTTAGAATATGAAGAGAAGATTTCAGATATATTTTCAAAAGAAACTGCGGAACTTGTGTTGGGTGCATTAACCCTGCTGCCCAATGTTAAGAAAGTTGAAGTTCATTTTCAATTGGGACTGATCCGTTCTGATTCAGATGATAATAAATTTGTCGATTGTGCCTTTGCAGCTAATTCGCATTATCTTGTTTCTAATGATCGACACTTTGATGCTTTGAAGCAAGTAGATTTTCCAATCATTAATGTTATCTCTTTGGAAAAATTTATTGATTTGATTTCTTAGAGTAGGTGCATTGCCATTTTCATTTGATAATTTAGGGAAGATTGCTTTGTCGTGCCTCCTCGCAATGACGGATAGGTGTTTCAAGATTGCTTTGTCGTGCCTCCTCGCAATGGCGCATAATACCAGCGGGACGCCATAGGTCTAAATACTAAATACTCACTACTTTATACTAAAAAAGCTCGTCATCCGACGAGCTTTTTTTCCGTACCTAGGGCGGGAATCGAACCCGCACTCCTTTAACAGGAACAGGATTTTAAGTCCTGCGTGTCTACCAGTTCCACCACCTAGGCAACTGAGCGAAAGACGAGATTCGAACTCGCGACCCCAACCTTGGCAAGGTTGTGCTCTACCAACTGAGCTACTTTCGCTTGAAGTGTTGCAAATATAGAGAGAATGTTGATACTTGAAAAATTATTCTTACCAAAAAATTGCAATGTGCTTTATATCTGCGTAATAATTTTATCACGAAGCCTTAAATAACCCAAAAAAGTGGCTTTTGGCACGAATTTTCTCTATTTTCGTATCATAATAGTTTAATATGCAACTTAGACTCTTTTTCTTTTTGATTTTATGTTGTTTTCTTACCAAATCCAAAGCCGAATCCTATACAGAAGTAGTTTTCGATAATAGTTTGGTGAAAGGAAGCTATGCTAGAAGTTATGTGGATTATTCCGGACAAAGCTGGGTAGAGAATGTACATCGGAACCTCCTGGTTTCTGATTCCCTTTATTTTACACCAGGAAATGCATTGTCCTTGCGCTATATCTCTTCGGAAGCTGGCGATTGGAATGTACTGGTTCGATACAGTCGTCAGAAATTCCATTACCGGGTATCAGCGGAAGATGTTTTGAATTTGAAACTATTTGTCGGTTCTTCGGAAACCGCACAGAAGCAGTTGCCATCTATTTCCATCCAACAAGGCCCCAATCAATCTATTAGTCTACCCTTAGGCGATTATATTGAAGATTATACGAATAATGCCTGGTTGAATGTTAAGATTCCGGTTAAGGATTTTGCCGGATTAAATATTGATAAGATCATTTCAGGGGTCATTTTCAGACAGCAGCAAAGCAGCCCTGCTACCCATCAATTGTTCCTTGATCAGATTGAATTCCTACCTGCCAATTATTCAACGGCTCCCTTGACTTCCGCAGCAGTGCTTTCTAAGGTCAATCCTCACGGTAAACATGTAGAATTACAATGGCAGGTGCCATTGACACCAAGTATCAGGTATGTGAAGATTTACCGATCGCTGGATAATAAGGAGTTCACCCCCGTAGCTATTCGACCAACGTATATGTTGAGGTATCTGGATTATGTGCCTACATTGGATAAAAAATATTATTATAAAATCGCTTGGGTAGATTATAATTACCGCGAATCGCCATTCTCGGATGTAAAGGAGGTGGAACCGAAAGCACTGAACGAGAACCAGTTTTTGGATTTGGTTCAATTGGCCCATATCAATTATTTCATTGAGAACTATGATGTGAATTCCGGGATGTATACACCATTCCGATTGAAGGATAAAGCTCCTGTTTCTGTAAAAGAAACCGGTGGTGCCTTATTGAGTTTAATGGTGGGCGTAGAGAAGGGATTTCTATCGAAGTCCATGTTCCTCAACAGAACCAAGAAAATTGTTCAATTCTTAGATAAGGCACAGAATAATAAAGGTTTTTATCCGGCGTTTTTCGATGGAAGAAAAGGATTGCCGGAATACCTGGATGGACAGGCAAAATACGATGTGGTAGCTACCACATCCATTATTGAGGCTTTATTGATTGTAAGGCAGTACCTCAAGGGCGATGCCGCTGAAGAAGCCGAATTGCGGACAGCCATCACAAAATTATGGGATAGGGTAGATTGGCGAGCTGCTGCATTGAGTACAGATCCACTTATATTAAGATCTTCTTTGGATATGGTGGAAGGGAATCTTCCACATGCACCTTTAACGGGATTGGGAGTTGGTTTGAATACCTATATGCTGGCAACGGCTTCCAAGAAACATAGTCTTCCTAATCAGGCATTTTCAAATTCCTTGGCCTATTCCTATAAACGGGTAGTGCCTGCAAGTCCATTGGATAATGCCAAGGGAATTCAGGATTCTTTAAGCAAAGATAGTTTGGCTAAAACGGATATGGATTTGGAAATAGTGGACAAGCCAGTGCTGGTGGATACCTTGATCAAAGTATCAGGCCTGAAGGATACTTCAATGTATGGTCTAGATGTCCCGTTTGGGCCAATAAATTCGAGTCTCCTGGAAATGTACAGACCATTTACCAGTATTAATCCTAACCTAGCTAAAGTTGGCGCATATGATTTGAAGGATATTGTAGGGAAATATGCGCTATTGGTTAAACGTAGGGACAATGAAATAGGTGTGGGGACTACCAATTCAGATATCTGGGGTTTCTATCAGCATTTTGATGCGGTGGGTAATTACCGGATCAATCCTGCTATATCTATAGCGAGCATATTTTTGGATCCTGTTAAAGCAAAACGTTCATTAAATGCTTTGTATACACTTTATGGGGAGACCCTATTCTCGGAATATGGTTTCCGATCATGGATGGATCTGAAAAACGATGATGTTTCCGATGAATATTTGGCGTCGAACCAAGCCCATGTGGCGGTCATGTTGGAAAATGCCAGAACAGGGTTGATCTGGAAGCTATACCAAGGGATTCCAGAGATTCAATCTGCGGAGCAAAGAATATTTAAAAAATAAAATTTAACGAGGAAAACTTATATTTACGAAATTAATAATCTACAAAAAATATGAAGCGAATAAACTTTTTGTTTTTGATCATTTTAGCTAGTGTTACGCTGTTCTCTTGTAAACAACAATCCATGGTGGTAAATCCAGGAGCCGTTGTTTCCAAAGATGGTACCAACGATGGATTGAAAAATGTAAAACGTGAATTTGAAACGGCAACCGAAACCAATGAAGGGATAATGGTCTCTTTATCTTCCGATTTATTGTTCAGTACAAATTCATCTTATTTATCGGAGGCGGCTAAAAAAGAATTGAGCAAATTGGTGAAGGTGTTGAAAACGGATCAGGCAAAAGCTAAGATCCGTGTGGATGGACATACAGATGCCACCGGAGAAGCAAATTATAACCTTTGGTTATCGGATAAAAGAGCAGCTTCTGTAAAAGCATTTTTAGTAGATGCCGGAATTGCAGAGTCTAGAATAGCAACAAGAGGTTTAGGGCTGACCAAACCAATTGCAGATAATAAGACGCCCGATGGCCGTCAGAAAAACAGACGGGTAGAGGTGGTGATTTTAAAATAAGAAATTTCACTTAAGAAAAAAGAGCTCAATTGGTTATCAATTGAGCTCTTTCTTTAATGGATAATCTGGTCGCAATCTGAAATAATAGATTAAAACAATAAAGGTTGTCTATCTTGAATTCTTCTGACAGATTTGGCTCCAATCTTAAGGAATTATTAAGTATTTTTGTTAGTTCAGAGGGAAAACTATGTATATAATTTTTGATACGGAGACGACGGGATTGCCGAAGCGTTGGGATGCACCAATTACAGATACAGATAATTGGCCGCGTTGTATTCAGATTGCTTGGCAATTGCACGATGAAATGGGTAGGTTGGTAGAGCATCAAGATTATCTGATTAAACCGGATGGCTTTAATATCCCTTATGATTCGGAGAAAATTCACGGTATCTCTACGGAATTGGCAACGCAAGAAGGGGTTCCTTTACAGGAAGTCTTATCCAAATTCAATGAAGCCCTTTCAAAAGCAAAATTTATAGTAGGTCAGAACATCGGATTTGACCTGAACATCATGGGCGCTGAGTTTTATAGGTACCAAGTGGATAGTCCCATGGGGAAGATGCAGATCTTGGATACCTGTACAGAAGTGACTGCCGATCTATTGAAATTACCAGGTGGACGTGGTGGTAAGTTCAAATTACCTACACTTACCGAACTACACAGTTATTTATTTGGTGTTCCTTTTGCGGAGGCACACAATGCAACCGCCGACGTGGAAGCAACAACCCGTTGTTTCTTTGAGTTGGTGCGTCGCGAGGTTTATACACCAGCAGATCTTCAAGTTGATACCGGATATTTTGTAGAGTTCAAAAGAGAACATCCTGCTGTTGTTGAATCAGTAGGATTAAAGCATATCAATCTAAAAGCAGCATCGGACGATATCCGTGCTCGCGAAAAGTCGGGTATTGCTTCAGTTACCATCGATCCGGAAACATTAAAACGATTCCAAGAGGCAAGTTTTGCCCATTTACATAACCATACCCAATTTTCTGTCCTGCAATCTACCATCTCCATTGACGGTTTGGTGCAGGCGGCTGCAAAGCAAAAAATGCCAGCTGTAGCCATGACCGATCATGGGAATATGATGGGAGCCTTTCACTTTGTAAGTAAGGTGTTGGGCTATAATAAAGACCTGGAAGCAAAAAGGGAGGAAGCCTTGGCAAAGGGCGAGGATTTTACCGATCAAGCGATCAAACCGATCGTGGGTTGTGAGTTCTATATCTGTGATGATCGGAAAGATAAATCCCGCAAGGATAACGGTTACCAGGTAGTTTTTCTGGCCAAAAATAAAGAAGGCTATCATAATATGGCCAAAATGGCATCTATTGCCTATACTGAGGGTTTCTATTATGTGCCTCGGATTGATAAATCTGTTGTGGAACGATACAAAGAACATCTGATCGTTTTAACCGGTAACCTGAATGGTGAGGTACCTAGTAAGGTTTTGAATATTGGTGAAAGCCAGGCTGAAGAAGCCTTGATCTGGTGGAAGGAATTATTTGGCGAGGATCTGTATATAGAGATCATGCGCCATGGTCAGGAAGATGAGAACCGTGTGAATGCTACATTGATCGAACTGGCTAAAAAGCACCAGGTTAAAATGGTTGCTACCAACAATACCTATTATGTCAATAAAACGGATGCGCATGCCCATGATATCCTTTTATGTGTAAAGGATGGGGAGAAACTATCTACGCCTAAAGGTAGGGGTAGAGGTTTCCGATTCGGCATGCCGAACCAAGAATATTATTTCAAATCGGCGGAGGAAATGAAAAAGTCCTTTACCGATCTGCCCGATGCCATCATCAATATCCAGGAGATTTTGGATAAGATCGAAACGTATTCACTTAATCGGGATGTACTATTACCGAAGTTTGAGATTCCAGAGGAATTTCAACATGCAGAAGATGATGTGGATGGCGGAAAAAGAGGGGAAAATGCATTCCTTGCCCATTTAACCTATAAAGGGGCAGAAAAGCGATATGAGGAAATTACGGATGATATCCGCGAGCGTTTGGATTTTGAATTGGCGACCATCGAGAAAACCGGATATCCAGGTTATTTCTTGATCGTACAGGATTTCATTGCTGCGGCTCGAGATATGGGCGTTTCTGTGGGGCCAGGTCGTGGATCGGCAGCGGGTTCTGCCGTTGCTTATTGTTTGGGAATTACGAATATCGACCCCATCAAATATGATCTACTATTTGAGCGTTTCTTGAATCCTGACCGGGTATCCATGCCGGATATTGATATCGACTTTGATGATGAGGGGCGTGGTCGAGTAATGCAGTATGTGATCGATAAGTACGGCGCTTCGCAAGTGGCCCAGATCATTACTTATGGTACCATGGCGGCGAAATCATCCATCAAGGATACAGCAAGGGTGTTGGATCTGCCTTTGGCAGATGCTAATGAGATTGCCAAATTGATCCCCAACCTCAAACTGAGCAAGATTTTCAATATGGAGGATAAAGCCTTAAAGGAGGCTTTACGTTCGGAAGAATTGGAAGCAGTCAATAAGTTGAAGAATTTGGCTGATGGAGCTGGTCTTGAGGCGGAAACCATCAAACAAGCGCGTGTTTTGGAAGGATCCATGCGCAATACAGGGATCCATGCCTGTGGAGTTATTATTACGCCAGATGATATTACGAATTTTGTTCCGGTATCCTTGGCGAAGGACTCCGATCTGTATGTTACCCAATTTGATAACTCGGTGGTGGAAAGCGCCGGCTTATTGAAGATGGACTTTTTGGGGTTGAAAACCCTGACCTTGATTAAAGATACGGTCACCAACGTTAAATTACGCCACGATATTGAGCTGGATCCGGATCATTTCCCGATTGACGACGAAAAGACTTATGAGCTTTTCCAACGTGGAGAAACCATCGGTATCTTCCAGTATGAGTCTCCGGGGATGCAGAAATACATGAAGGAGCTGAAACCTACAGTATTTGCGGATTTGATTGCCATGAACGCACTGTACCGTCCGGGACCGATGGAATACATTCCTTCCTTCGTTAAAAGGAAGCATGGAATTGAACCAATTGCCTATGACCTGGATGCATGTGAGGAATACCTGAGCGAAACGTATGGGATTACGGTTTACCAGGAGCAGGTAATGCTTCTTTCGCAGAAGTTGGCAGGATTCTCTAAAGGTGATGCCGACGTTTTGCGTAAGGCGATGGGTAAGAAACAAAAGGCGGTATTGGATAAAATGAAGCCTAAGTTTGTGTCGCAGGCGGAAGCCAATGGGCACAATGCAAAGGTATTGGAGAAAATCTGGACCGACTGGGAAGCTTTTGCGAGTTATGCCTTCAACAAGTCGCACTCGACCTGTTATGCATGGATTGCCTATCAGACCGCTTATTTAAAAGCACATTATCCGGCAGAATATATGGCTGCAGTGCTTTCAAACAACATGAACGACATCAAGCAAGTCACTTTCTTCATGGAAGAATGTAGAAGGATGGGATTAGTGGTATTGGGGCCTGATGTAAATGAATCGCATTATAAATTTACGGTAAACGAGGAGGGAGCTATTCGATTCGGAATGGGTGCTGTGAAAGGGGTTGGTGCAGGAGCAGTGGAGACCATCGTGGAGAGTAGAAGTTCTGGACCTTATAAATCACTGTTTGATCTAGCGAAAAGGGTAGATCTGCGGATGATCAATAAAAAGGCCTTTGAGAGTTTGGCATATGCAGGTGGATTTGATTCCTTTAAAGATACCCACCGGGCGCAATACTTTAGTTCGGATACAGATAACAGTACCGGAATTGAGAAAGCGATCAAATTTGCACATAAATTCAAGGAGAATGAAAATTCTGCGCAGGCCAGTCTTTTTGGGTCTGGCGGATCGGTGGAATTACCAGAACCTACTTTTTCTCCGGCTACTGCTTGGGGCTTGATCGAGAAGTTGAAATATGAAAAGGATGTGATCGGGATCTACCTGACCAGCCATCCATTGGATAACTATAAATTTGAGATCAAGCATTTCTGTGCGAATAAGGTAAGTGAATTGCAGATGATCAATAAGATGAAAGCTTCGGAGGTGGAGCCGGAGGTAGCTTTGGAATTCAATCGGATCAAGAACAAGGAAGTGGTTGTTGGTGGGATTATCCAATCGGCGAATCATCGTGTGGCGAAATCTGGAAAACCTTTCGGATCTTTTGTTATTGAGGATTATTCGGATTCGTATGAGATCATGGTCTTTGGTGAAGATTATGTGAAATTCAAGGGATATCTACAGGAAGGATATTTTGTGCAGATCCGGGGACTGGTGCAGGAAAGATTTAAGCAGGTAGGAAACTGGGGATTTGAATTGAAGAACATCCAATTGCTTTCGGATCTTCGGGAAAAGATGGCGAAAACTTTTACCATTCAATTTCCATTGCATAAACTGGATTCGGAATTTATTGCAGAATTAGAGCGTTTGATCAATTGTTGCCATATTGAAGGGCAGGAGGCGAATTGTCAATTGAAGTTCAAAATCATGGATATGCAGGATGAACTGACGATTGAGATGCCGGTGAAAAAGCGTAAGATTTTTATTACGAATGAGTTTTTGGATGGTTTAGAGGAGTTGGAAGGGGTGAATTATAGATTAAATTGATAAGCTATAGAAATTTTATTAAGTGGAAACCTATAGCATAAGGTTGGGAATGATTATATTTGTATAAATACTATTGATAAATCAAATAAGCATAAAAGTATGGCATTAGAAATTACAGACAGCAACTTTGATGAAGTTGTATTAAAATCAGATAAACCAGTTTTAATTGATTTTTGGGCAGAATGGTGTGGTCCATGTCGTATGGTAGGTCCATTGGTTGACGAAATTGCTACAGAATACGAAGGTAAAGCAGTAGTTGGAAAAGTTAACGTGGATAACAACCCAGATATTTCTGTTCGTTACGGTATCCGTAATATCCCAGCGTTATTATATTTTAAAAACGGTGAGATTGTTGACAAACAAGTTGGAGCAGTTCCAAAATCTGTTCTTGCTGAGAAATTAGATAAACAATTGTAATCTTGTAAAGAATATAAGATTTATAAAAAGCTCAATTCGTAGGAATTGAGCTTTTTTTTGTTGGGAAGAGGTATGGGGGGCATTGGAGGTAGGTGTGTGGGGTGTAGGAGGTAGGTATGCGGCGTTGGAGGTAGGTGGGAGCGTTGGAGGTTCTTGGGGGCGCGTCATTGCGAGGAACGAAGCAATCTTTACCCATGTCATGCTGAGCGAAGTCGAAGCATCTACATTTGGTACCCGTATAGATCCTTCGACGCTGCTCAGGATGACACTTAAAGGTTGCTCAGGATGACACTTAAAGGCTGCTCAGGATGACACGAGGAGAAAGATTGCTTCGTCGTGCCTCCTCGCAATGACGCAGGTGGCGCAATGACGGGGAAACTTCCGTACGTTGACGTGGAAACCTCCTCGCAATGACGCGTAAGTTCTCCTCGCATTGACGGACAAACCTATCTAAACTTCAAATTATACTGTACCCCCAAAGTAACCCATCTACCCAATAACGGCACAGCTTCAATTTCCAGATACTCCTCATCAAAAATATTCTGAACATCACCATACACCCTAAAATTATTTCTTTGATACCCAACCCTAAAATCAGAAACAAAATAAGGCGTTCCAGAAATTCGTTCCAAATACCTATTTGCTGTAGTAAACGACCATTCCTTAACCTCATAACTCAACGTTCCAACTAACTGATGTTTCAAACTTTTAATCCCGTATTTTAATATCTTATTCTCAGTCTTATTAATAATAGAAGGATCTAAATAATTATAATCCACCTGAAATCTCAAGGATTGATCAACTCCCAAAGGCTGTAACAAATTAAAATTTACCAAAACCCCATGCACCTGGTTTTTCCCTAAATTCATGGCCTGATAAGGTACAGCGGTACTTTCTCTCGTCCAATCAATAAAATTATCAATATCCCGATAAAAATAACCCGCTTTGGCAGCAA
Organism: Sphingobacterium tenebrionis; assembly: GCF_037126265.1. Lineage (NCBI taxonomy): Bacteria > Pseudomonadati > Bacteroidota > Sphingobacteriia > Sphingobacteriales > Sphingobacteriaceae > Sphingobacterium > Sphingobacterium tenebrionis. Next base: position 57,464 of record NZ_JAYLLN010000010.1, on the reverse strand, counting down.
TCCTATCCTTATTAAATTTCAGCGTCAGATCATGTTGCCATGCATTTTCAGAAACCAGTTCAGGATTTCCAATATTCGCTGGCCTTTGGTTAAGATAAAGATCCGTAAAGGTAGGAATCCGTTGGCTCGACCCTGTACTTGCCGCAATCTGCCAATAATTACCGATCAAATAACTCACATCAATCCCTGGAAAAACCTGCCAATCATAATCTGAATTATAATTAACATAAGCCCCCAAATTGATCAAGAAATTCTTAATCTGACTTGTCCTAAATTCCGTATATGCCCCAAAATTCACACGTTCATGCTTCCCGATATTCGAACTGCTGATTTTCTCCTGGCGGGTTTCCAAACCTAGGCCAAGATCACCATACGCACTTTTATAACTTGCGTTCAACTCCCCTGAAAGGGTATGGGTATAATGTTTAGACCGACCTTTGCTCAAGTCGTTTCGGTAATAACGATAATCATCTTCATTATAGCGATGGCTAAACCTAGGACTGATAAACCACTTATTTCCAAGTTGATGCGTAGAAGCCAAACTATAATGAACGGTTTCCACATGTTCCTCCGATTCCTTATCACCTGGCGCTGCATAATAGCCATTGGCACCAAATTCATTATTAATATATCCAGCCATCATTTGAAGGGCATTTCGATCATTGAACTGGAATTGATTCTGATAGTAGATTTTTTCATTATCAGAAGCCGTATTATATCGTTGTCCATTTGAATTTTCCTTGGTCAGGTAAAGCTGATGTTGTTGCTTTTCGGTAGAAATTGTTCCACCTAGCTGAATACCTTTTCCCCAATATATCCCTTTCTTTCCTTCCTCTTCACGGTTTTCAAAGGAAGATCCCGCATAGGTATGGGCAAAGATGCTATGGCTATCCGCCTTTTTCGTAACGATATTAATTGCTCCTGTCAGTCCGTTAATTCCGAATATTCGAGAGGCAGGACCACGAAGGATCTCGATACGTTCGATAGCTTCCAATGGAACCGGAATATTCAACATATGGTGACCAGTTTGTGGATCGGAGAACTTGATTCCATTTACCAATAAAATGGTCTGATCAAAACTACCACCATCGATCCCAGCATCAGCCTGGGTGCCGAAGGGGCCACGCTGCCTGATATCCACTCCAGCTGCATAACGAAGAACTTCGTTGATGCTGGTGCTGGGCAAGGATTGAATCTCTTTCTGACTAATGATCTGTATGTTTCGGCTCGATTGACTGACCGGTATCTGAAGTCTATTCCCTTGAATATGAACTTCCTGTAATTGGGTGCTGTCCGTTTGGGATTGCTGCGCTAATAATAGGGTTGGTACTGAACTTAAGATTAGTAATAGCTTGGAGGCGTATTTCATATAAAATAAATTTGCCAAAGGTATCGAAATATTTTTAATTGAAGCTTTCTGTTTTGTCTTTCTTCGTTTGAATAGGTAGGTCAGGTTGGCCTGCATCAATCCAAGCACTCCACCATAACGAACCTACTGCATGGATGGATTTCTGCATCCTCCGTTCCACCATACCTTCCAATAATTCATGGTATAAATCTAAATAGGCATTGGAATAAGTGTGAAGAATACTGTTGCCTCTTGCTTGAAAGGATTTGTGATGGAGATCAGGTAGTCTATCTGCCGTGGTTTTTTCCAACAGCAACACAGAGTCCAAACGAGCATGGCTTTCCTTAATGGTTTGCCATGCAAAAGATGGAACATGATCTATATAACTTGCCGTACCTACCATAAGGTTATAGTTTTCAAAAAAACGCTCTGGAAGCCGCGATTCCCAAAGGGCATGAATACCTAATTGATTACTGAACTGTCCATTATAATTGCTGCTGGTATGCAAGGGAACATGTGCATCGGCGATGTAATGCCCAAGATCTGCAGCATGTTTAATAATGTTTTTGGTGTTTTTTTCTTGAAATGCATAGACCAGGTTCTGATAGGAGATTTCGATCTGCCAAGGGATCATGCCATGTTGGAGGAAATTAAAACGATCCTGTCTAGCCTTTAATTTATACCAGGGAACCATCAAGGTATCCAAGGATTGGTCTAAAGAATCTTCATTGTTGTCTAAAGAATCCATATTAAGGTCAAATGAAACATCATTAGGCTGCCATCGATCCAAATCAATAAAATGTCTTTTGCCTTCGGCAGTATCGATGTAAACCCTTTTGTCCGCATTAATGGCGGAGGAAGTTATGCGATAAATATGGCTTTTGAAAAAGGAATTTAACGGATGGGGAAGGGTATAGACTGCATTTTCATTAATTAATCTATGCGCAAAAAATCCCCACTTTGGTTTATCGGAAAATAAGTATAAAATAAAAAGGCTAATGAAAAGGGGTTTCATGTTGAATAACAAATGTTTAGGTTAAATTAAAGAAATAATTCATTGAATGTTAATATTTAAACGTTTACTTATTCATTGAATATTGTTAATTTGGGGTTCCAAAATATTTCGATGAAGATATTATATGCTGTTCAAGGAACTGGAAATGGGCACTTATGCCGAGCGATAGATATTATTCCATCCCTTCGAAAACATGCTGAAGTAGATGTACTGGTCAGCGGGATTCAAGCCGATATTATTCTGCCATTTGAAGTGAAATACCGGTACCATGGCCTGAGTTTCATATTTGGTAAAAGCGGGGGGGTAGACCTATGGCGTACGTTTATGAGTTCTACTGTCCGGAAGTTTGTGAAGGAGGTCAATTCGGTGCCCGTGGAGCAATATGATCTCGTGATCAATGATTTTGAACCGATCTCCGCTTGGGCATGTTATTTTAAGGAGAAGCCTTGTATTGGTTTGAGCCATCAGATTGGAGCTTTTGATCCGGCGAGTCCTAAACCAGAAGAAACGGATATGCTAGGCAAGTTCATCATGAAGAATTATGCTCCATCTACGCATTCCTATGGGTTCCATTTCAAAAGTTATGCGCAGCATATATTTACACCGGTTATTCGTAATTCTGTACGCGAATTGGACGCAGTAGACAATGGACATTATACGGTCTATTTACCATCGTACGACGATGCCCATCTATTAAAGCATCTATCCCGTTTTCCTGATGTGAAATGGGAGGTCTATTCCAAGCATAACAAAAAGCCATTTCAATTAAAGAATGTAACCATCAACCCCATCAACAGTGATGCTTTTGTGAAGTCCATGGCGACTGCTTCGGGGATTTTATGTGGTGCAGGATTTGAAACTCCAGCAGAAGCATTGTATCTTCAGAAAAAATTACTGGTAATTCCGATGAAAAACCAATACGAGCAACATCTGAATGCAGCCTCATTGGAAGAGATTGGCGTTCCGGTAATTAAAAGTTTGAAAAAGAAATCGGAACTGGAAATTGAATCTTGGTTGAATGCCAAATCAAAGGTAAAGGTGGATTATCCGGACTGTACCGATGCTATCGTTGAAAACATATTAAACAATCATAAATCTTAATTTATCAATCATAAATCATAATTTACACAATCATACCTAATGAAAGCATTTTTAATCAGTATATTTTTATTGGCGGGGATCAGTCTATCCCAAGCGCAGACCTTAAAAACGGCCAACGATTCCTTAGCTTATGCCTTAGGGCAGGATTTGGCGGGATATCTGAAGAGGATGGATCTTCCCGTGAATTCGCAGATTTTGACCAACGCATTTAAAGATGTGTTGGATGGCAAGAAAATGCTATTCGATGATACGCAAAAAGAAGAGGTCATCCAGAAAGGTATGCAACGTGTTTCTGAAGAAAAACAGGCAAAACTAAAAAAAGCAGGTGCTGATTTTTTGTTGCAGAATAAGAAAGTGGCAGGGGTTAAGGAAACAGCAGATGGTATACAATACCAAGTGATCACCGAAGGAAAGGGATTACAGCCGACATTAACCGATACGGTTGTGATTCATTATAAAGGATCTTTAATTGATGGAACCTCTTTTGATAGTTCCTATGATAGGGGCGAACCGATCACTATCCAATTGGAAGATATGATTGAAGGCTGGAAAAGAGGCGTTCCATTAATGAAAGCCGGATCGAAGTATAAGTTTTTTATCCCTTACCAATTCGGGTATGGCGAAAGAGCTTCTGGTCCGATTCCTGCCTATAGTACCTTAATTTTTGAAGTAGAATTGTTGGAAGTGAGAAAGGAGCCATTGAATGAAGTTAAACAAGCTTTATAAGGGAAATCTTCAGGTTTCTGAAATCGGATTGGGAGCAATGTCCTTTATGCAGGGGCATGAATCGACCAATGATCGGATTTTAGAACGAGCCTCGAGCTACGGGATCAATTACCTGGATACTTCGGACCTCTATGATAAAGGAAAGAATGAGGAACTGATCGGAAGGTTGTTGCAGGGAAAACGTCAGGATTGGGTATTGGCCTCTAAAGTTGGTAACAAATGGCGATCGGATGGTTCTGGGTGGGATTGGGTTCCTTCTAAGAAGCATATTCTCTCGGCGGTGGAGGAAAGCCTTGGCCGCTTGAAAACGGATTACCTTGATCTTTATCAACTGCATGGTGGAACTTTGGATGATCCATTTGATGAGATTATAGAGGCTTTTGAGCTGTTGAAGGAGCAAGGAAAAATAAAGGAATATGGGATTTCCTCCATTCGGCCAAACGTCTTTCTGAAATATGCGGAGAAGAGCCAGATTGTTTCCAACATGATGCAATACAGTCTGTTGGATAGGAGGCCAGAGGAATTTTTCTCGAAGCTCAAGGAAGAAGGGATTGCTGTTTTTGCTAGAGGGACGGTAGCTCAGGGATTGATGTTGAACAAACCTGCGCAGAAATACCTCAGTATTCCGGTGCATCAGGTATTGAAGATTCAGAAGGCGGTGGAGGAAACGGCAAAGGAATTGAATGTATCTGCGATGGCGCTGGCGTTGAAATATCCACTATTACATCAACCGGTTCTTTGTTCGGTGGTGGGAATTCGTACGAAAGCCCAAGCTCAGGAGCTGGGAAAAGCCATGGAGGAAATGGAGAAGCTAAGTCTACCGGATTATGACCAGATTATGGCCTTGCTTCCGGAAATCAAATATGCGGAGCATAGAAGATAGGGGAAGGTATTCTAAGCTGTTAATCCAGCTATTCGGATCATTTAAAACCTGTTAACTAAAATATTTTTTAAGGATAATTTGAAGATCCTCAGGGGTATCAATAGATTCATTTAAATGGCTAGAAATAGCCGTTTTTATTTTGTACCCATTTTCGATCCATCTCAGTTGTTCTAAGGATTCTGCTGATTCTAGGGAGGATAGGGGTAGTGCTGTTAAATCTTGTAGAATGTCGCTGCGATAGCCGTAGATACCGATATGGTTGTAATAATCCATCTGGTTCAACCAATCTTTCATTTCTTTTCCCCGGAAATAGGGAATGGGTTGACGGGAAAAATAGATAGCTTCCAGTTGCTTGTTGATAACCACCTTTGGTTTATTGAAGTTTTGGAGGTCTTCGAGCTGTTCGATTTTTCTTATTAATGTAGCAATCTGGGTGTCTTCCTGTTGGAAGCAGGATACGAGAAGGTCGATCTGGTTGGGATCTATGAAAGGTTCATCGCCTTGGATGTTAATGGCAACATCGAAACCAGCTGTTTTTTTTATGATTTCAGCGCATCGATCAGTTCCTGATTGATGGGTGTTGCTGGTCATCATGACATTTCCTGCAAAGCTTTGTACGTGGTCGAAGATTCGTTGGTCGTCGGTCGCGACGATGACTTCGTGTAAGGAGGAAGCGTTTTTAGCTTGGTTGTAGACACGTTGGATCATGGTCAATCCGGCAATGTCTATTAAAGGCTTGCCAGGGAAGCGGGTTGATTCGTAACGTGCTGGGATGATACCTATTACTTTCATGATTTTTTTGTTTTTACGTCATTGCGAGGAACGAAGCAATCTTATCGTCATTGCTAGGAACGAAGCAATCTTTAGTCTTGTCATGCTGAGCGAAGTCGAAGCATCTACAATTGGTACCCGTACAGATCCTTCGACGCTGCTCAGGATGATAAAGACGCTGCTCAGGATGACACTAAAAGAAAGATTGCTTCGTCGTGCCTCCTCGCAATGACGTGCTTTCGCAATGACGTGTTTTTACAATGACGGATTTTCCTTACACTATCAAGCCTAAAACAAGCCAAATAACTCCGTTTCAATCTTTTGAATAATAATTCCTAAATCCTCAGAATTATTCGCGAAATCCAAATTATCCTTATCCAAGATCAACAATTTCCCATCCTTATAATTCCCGATCCATTTTTCATACTTCTCGTTCAATTTGGAAAGGTAATCCAATCTTATCCCCGATTCATAATCTCTACCACGTTTCTGAATATTATTCACCAATGTAGGCACTGATGCCTTCAAATAAATCAATAAATCCGGTGGTTTGATATAATGGATGATACTTTGGAAGATATCGCTATAATTCTCAAAATCCCGTTCACTCATCAATCCCATATCGTACAAGTTCTCTGCAAAGATGTAAGCATCTTCATAGATCGTACGGTCTTGGATCATATTGATCCCGCGGTTCTGCAGATCAACAATATGACGGAAACGGCTGTTCAGAAAAAATATCTGTAGGTTAAAGGCCCAACGTTTCATATCGCTGTAGAAATCCTCCAGATATGGGTTGTTATCTACGGCTTCAAATTGGGGTTCAAAGTTGAGGTGTTTGGCAAGACGCTCGGTTAAAGTCGTCTTTCCAGCACCAATATTTCCAACAATGGCTATATGCATATCTGATTAATATAGTTTTTTAAGACCAATGATTTCTCTTACCTCTTTCAATGTTTTTTGCGCACTAGCCTGTGCCTTATCTGCACCCAGTTTAAGTACTTTCGCAATATAGGCATCATCCTTATCGATTTCTTCGATACGTGTTCTCACCTCATTGGTTGCCAATACCATATCCTCTGCCAATTGTTTTTTGAAATCACCATATCTGATTTCGCAATTGTTGTACAGGCCATCAAAATGGGCCAAGGTATCCGGTGTAGAGACCACTTTCATTAAATCGAATAGATTCTGAACCGCTTCTGGTTTTTCCTGGTTCAAACCGGTAGGTCCAGCATCCGTCACTGCACGCATGATCTTTTTACGGATCGACTCTGCAGGATCGGAAAGGTAGATACAATCGGCATCACCATTGGATTTCCCCATTTTTCCCTGACCACTCAATCCAGGGATCTTGATCAGTTTGTCGGAATAGGTAAAGGCGAAGGACTCTTGGAAATAATCCACATTATACAACCGGTTGAAACGGTTACCGAAGGTACGTGTCATCTCCAGATGCTGTTCCTGATCTTTACCAACCGGTACTTTGGTCGCATGGTGGATCAAAATATCACAAGCCATCAAAACAGGATAAGTCAATAGACCTGCATTGACATTATTTGGGTTTGCTCTTACCTTGTCCTTGAAAGCGGTAGAACGCTCCAGTTCGCCCAGGTAAGCGTTCATGTTCATGTATAAATATAATTCAGCTACCTCAGGCACATCAGATTGTACATAGATGGTGGATTTTTCAGGATCCAATCCGGCAGCTAAATATTCAACAACCACTTGGCGCACAGTACTGGTTAGGTCCTGTGGGGTAGGGTGTGTAGTTAACGAGTGAAGGTCGGCTATAAAAAAGAAGCAATTGTATTCGTTCTGCATTTTAACGAAATTGCGCAATGCTCCATAATAGTTTCCTAGGTGTAATTTTCCGGTACTTCTAATACCACTAACAACGGTTTCCATATGTTGCAAAGATATGCAAATATTGGAAATAAATCACCCTAATATAACTGTGGATGCTCCAATAGGTCGGTCACATAGCCAAGCACTTCTGCTTCGTTGTTTCCGTCCTCCAACATGGAGAAAGTGAGGTAGGCCGCGTAGATTTCTGATGAGAAGAGCACATGTTTGTCGGAAACAATCGCATCGACCACGCCTTCACGGACTTCAATGCCCAAATGCTCAATTTCATTGTGTAAATTAATAGCTATACTATCGTGATCTTCCCCAGATGCAAAGCCAACAATGATATGCAATATCAATTTATCGAATAATTCCGGAGCCATATCCTTGAACTTATTGGCATAGAGTTCAGCATCAAAACGACTTTTTGCACTACAGACAATCTTGTCCCAAATAAGGTATTCAGTTTTAGTTTGCATAGTAGAAAGTTTATAATTGTTATATGTAAATATAACGTTAATTCTTTAATATCCTATATATAATCAGGCATAATTCAGGCTTTTAGGCAAACTTTTAAGGCTTTTTGGGGGTTATTAAGAAAAGTGTATATTTAAATTATCGATCATGGAAAATTCGAAAAACAACAAAAAGAATCTAGAAGAAAACCTGGAAAACGAAGCGGAAAACCTAGAACAAGGTCAGGAAATCTTGGATGAGGGCACAGAAGAAATCGATGAGCAGGGACCTACCGATCCGCAGGATCTGGCCTATAATGAAGAAGAAGATAGTTTTGAATTGGATGTGAATGATGAAGATCCAGATTGGGATCATCCAATGGATTACGATACGATCAGTGAAGGTGCTCAGGATGATGATTCTACCTTTGATAATTCGAACCCTTATGTTGGAGAGGAATATGCCGATCGGGAAGATTTGCAGCAAGAAGAGCTGGAGGATAATAATATGCGGATCACGGACGATCGCGCTATACGCGTTTCTAAGGAAGATGAGGCCCTATCCCGAAATCCGGAAGATTATAGGGATGACCTTGATGAAGAAGGTTATCCGAAGAACGACGAAAAATAAAATGTATACATGTTAATAGATCTTAGTGGAAAAAAGGCCTTAGTAGGAGGTGGTTCGGATGGAATTGGAAAAGGGATAGCATTGCAATTAGCTTCGGCAGGAGCTGAGGTGTTCGTGATGGCGAGAAATGAAGAGAAGCTTAAGGCCGTAGTTGCGGAATTGGATGATGCCAAAGGGCAACAGCATGGCTATGTGATCACGGATTTTAATGATCTGGAAAAACATAAAGCCGTGTTGAAGGACTTTTTTGGTAAACATCACATTGATGTTTTATTGAACAATACCAATGGTCCTCAACCGGGCAATGTCCTATCGAAAAAGGAAACGGATTATCAGGTAGCTTTTGATCTCTTGTTCCAGAATGCGGTAATTGCCAGCGAATTGGCATTGCCCCATATGAGAAAGCAGGGATTCGGCCGGATCATCAATGTTTCATCGCTAACCGTTAAAGAGCCACAGGATAACCTGGTCCTTTCCAACAGTATGCGGATTGCCCTGGTCAGCTGGAGCAAATCCCTTTCTGCTGCCGTAGCCAAGGATGGAATTACCGTTAATTCCATTATGACGGGCTATTTCGATACTGAGCGCTTACATAGTCTGATGGAAGGACAAGCCAAACAACAGGGAATTCCCCTGGAAGATGTCAAGCAGCAGCGATTGGAAAGCATTCCATCAAAAAGATTGGGATTACCTGCCGAATATGGCTTTTTAGTCACCTTCTTGGCTTCAGATTATGCCTCTTATCTCAATGGTGCCAGCATCCCCTTGGATGGTGGACTTTCTAAAGTGGTTTTTTAAAGGTTTTTTTTAAGATATATTCTAATTGGAAGCTATTCAGCTTCCAATTGTTCTTTATATAATCTTTTGTTCTCTTCCATTTCTTCCGGCATTTCCGGGTATTGGATATCCTTGTACTGTGATAGTACATCGTAAATGATCTGCGCAACGAGATACCGGCTTACGGGTTTGCTGTCTGAGGGGATAACATACCATGGCGCATGTTTTTTACTGGTGTTTTTGATCGCGTCTTCATAGCATACTTGGTATTTGTCCCATAAAGCTCTTTCTTCCAAATCGCCAGGGGAGAACTTCCAATTCTTTTCCTCTTCCTCCAAACGGCTCAATAGCCTGTTCTTCTGCTCTTCCTTACCAAGGTTCAGGAAGAACTTGAAGATGATCATCCCGTTTTCCGCCAATCTTTTCTCAAAATTGTTGATCTGCTCGAAACGCATATCCCAAAAATTCTTCGGCAATTTCTTGGGGTCGGTGATTCCCGGTATGCGTTCGTTCAATAGATATTCAGGATGAACCCTGGTAACCAAAACATTCTCATAATGCGTTCGGTTAAAAACAGTGAACTTTCCTTTCTGCGGTAATTTGATTTCATGTCGCCAAAGGTAATCATGCTGCAGTTCCTCCTCGCTAGGGGTTTTGAAACTTTCCACCACGACCCCTCGCACATTCATTGCCTTGAAGACTTCCCTGATTAAAGAGTCTTTTCCGGCCGTATCCATGCCTTGAAGGCAGATAAGGACACTATATCGGTCATCGGCATACATCTTGTCCTGCAGGTCAGCTATTTTTTTGCGCAGTTCCTTCAATTTTTCTTTCGCTTCATCCGAACTGATATCCTCTTGGAATTTGGAGGGATGATCGGAAAGCTTAAAATCCTTATCAGCCGTTAGTTTCTTTGCATAATTCGCCATATTGCTTTTTTATCTGATTATAACGTTATTTGATTATATTCTTAATTATAATTAATTTTGATTATAAATTCTAATATAACTATATTTGGTTATAAACTGATTTATAATCGTTTTCGGTTATATTTTTGATGAAAATAATTCTAAAGAAATTATAAAGGAAATTTAGGAAATAAAACAGTAAATTCAATCATTATGAACCAACGAATCATCATAACAGGAGATGTAGTGCATTCAAGATCCCAGGATATCGGATTGTGGATGCCCGAATTAGAACATAGTCTTCGACTCCATGCGCAGCGTTTTGATGTGTTCCGGGGAGATAGTTTCCAGGCTGAGGTAGACGTAGAGCAGTTGTTTACCACTATTTTTCATTTGAAAGCTTCATTAAGAAGTTTTGAAAATATGGATGTTCGGTTAGGGATAGGGATTGGAGAGATCAGCTATATAGACCCCGACATCAAAAAAGCTTCCGGCACGGCCTTCGTGTATTCGGGCGAAGCATTTGATCATCTGGGGAAAGAAAGTATCCTGTTCAAATCCGAAAACGAGGATTTGGATGCCTTCTTGAACCTGACAACCAGCTTAGCCTGTCTGATTGCCGAACAATGGACGGTGAATATGGCGGAGTCGGTCAAAGCGGCATTGGAAAACCCCGAGGCTACCCAACAGGAATTATTGGAAATAATAGGTCGGAAGCACCAGAGCCAATTGAGCTTAGAGCTCAGGAAGGCGAATTATGCGAAAATTCAACAGGTCATACGATATTGTACACAAGAATTAAGAAAACATGCTTAGTTTATTATTGATGTTTCTGGCCCATATCCTTGGGGATTTTGTTTTGCAACCTAGGTCTTGGGTGGAAAAAAGAACGGCTAAGATTCAATACCTATTTTATCATATCGCTGTTCATGCAGGATTATTATTCTTGTTTTTCTCCTGGGATTTGACCGGGAATTGGCAGAACATCCTTTTTTTAACAGCAGCACATTTGGCCATTGATAGTGCTAAGATCGGTTTTGAGATAAAATTCCCTAAGCATGGGGTCTTGGCCTTTATCATCGATCAGCTACTGCATATCGGGAGTATCCTTGTCGTGTTTTTCTTCAATAATCCTGAGAAATGGAACGCGCTCATCGGACAAATAGATCCGTATACCATCCTTTTGTACCTCATAGCCATCATGATGCAGCTGTTTGTGGTGCCGATCATTATTCGGGTATACATCAGTAAATGGAACCAAGAGGTAGAGTTCAACAATAAACGGAAGGAAACCCTATTTGAGGCTGGAAAATTGATCGGGGTTTTGGAAAGGGTCATGATCTTATGTTTCGTTCTGTTGGATTTCATGGAGGGCATCGGCTTTCTTTTGGCTGCCAAATCCATATTCCGATTTGGCGACCTCAGCAATGCAAAAGATACCAAATTCACCGAATATGTACTGATTGGCACACTGTTGAGTTTTGTGTTAGGGACCTTGATTGCCTTAGGCTTAAAACAAGCACTGATTTTAATATAAAAACAAACATAAACCTATATAAAAATGAATATCCTTAAAACCTATACCTTATTGATTTTCATGGTTTTTACCATGATTGGATCAAGCTATGCACAAAGCCCTACGTTTGAGGAAGATCTGCAACAGATTATACAGAAGCATGAGGCTGTTGGTCTAGCTATAGTGGTGGTAAAGAATGGAAAACCCGTATTCGAAAAGGCCTATGGCTACAAGGACCTAGAAAAGAAAACCGCATTGAGTACGCAAGATCTGTTTCGGATCGCGTCGATCTCCAAATCTTTCAGTTCTACTGCAATTATGCAATTGGTGGAGCAGGGAAAAATCAGTCTAGATGATGATTTCAGTGATCTGGTCGGATTCAACGTGCGAAATCCTAAATTCCCGAATACCAAAATAACATTAGAAATGGTGCTATCGCATCGTTCTAGCCTGAACGATAGCAATGGATATTTCACTTTTGATGTCCTGGATTCTACGAAAAACCCCAATTGGGCTAAATCCTATAATAATTACGAACCAGGCACAGGCTATGAATATTGTAACCTTAATTTCAATATGGTAGGGGCAGTTCTTGAAAGGATCAGCAATATCCGTTTTGATAACTACATCGAACAGCAAGTATTAGCTCCCTTGCAATTACAGGCAGGATACTGTGTGGATTCTTTGGACCAAAGCAGGTTTGCTAAGCTATATGTAAAAACCACTGGGGTTTTTAAAGAGCAACCTTCTGCCTACAATCCGCGATCAGAAGAAATCAGGAATTATACGATGGGTGTGAGCACCCCTGTATTCTCTCCAACCGGGGGGCTTAAGATCTCCGCCAAGGACCTGTCTACCTATATGATGATGCACATGAACTATGGGAAGTTGGGAAAAGTAAGAATCCTCAAGGCGAAAAGTTCAAAAAGAATGCAGAAAGGCTTGTCTGCTAAAGAGCATTATGGATTAGCCTTATTGGAAACCAATGATCTTATTACTGGAGAACATTTAATAGGGCATACCGGCTCTGCCTATGGACTTTATAGCAATATGTTCTTTGAACCCAAAAAGAAATTTGGGTTTATCGTCATTACCAATGGCTGTGTACCGAACTTGGTAGAGGATGGACAGACCCTCAAATTTTCCAAGGAAGTTATCAATCTATTATACAAGAACTATATTAAAAGATAAAAAATTGACTATTTTTGTCAAGATTATTCAATGAAATTTAATTAAGGATGATTATACAACCAAGAACTAGAGGTTTTATTTGTTTAACTGCACATCCAGATGGAGCAGCACAACACATCAAAAACCAAATCGAATACGTGAAATCAAAAGGAAAGATTGCTGACGGCCCTAAAAAGGTATTGGTAATCGGTGCTTCAACCGGTTTTGGTATTGCTTCTCGTATTTCTGCTGCGTTCGGATCTGATGCAGCTACTATTGGCGTGTTTTTTGAAAAACCAGCTACCGAAGGAAAATTAGGTACTGCAGGTTGGTACAATACCGCTGCTTTTGAAAAAGAAGCCCAAGCGGCAGGCCTTTACGCCAAAAGTATCAATGGCGATGCTTTCTCTGATGAAATCAAGCAACAGACCATTGAATTGATCAAGAAAGATCTTGGACAAGTGGATCTAGTCGTCTATTCATTGGCTTCACCTCGTCGTACGCATCCGAAAACAGGCGTGCAACATGCCTCTGTATTAAAACCTATTGAAAAACCATTTACCGATAAAACGGTAGATTTCCATACTGGTGTTGTTTCTGATATCACCATCAATCCGGTGGAACTGGAGGATGATATCAATAATACCGTAGCCGTAATGGGTGGCGAAGATTGGAAATTCTGGATAGAAGATCTGAAGGCTGCAGGAGTATTGGCAGAAGGTGTAAAAACCGTTGCATATTCTTACATCGGCCCAGAATTGACCTATCCAATCTATAGAAACGGTACGATCGGTCGTGCTAAAGATAATTTAGAAGCAACTGTTCCAGCTATCAATGCGTTGTTAGCAGATATTAATGGGGTTTCTTATGTTTCAGTGAACAAAGCTTTGGTAACCCAATCAAGTTCTGCTATTCCTGTGGTTCCATTATACATTTCTTTGTTGTACAAAGTAATGAAGGAAAAAGGGATACATGAAGGAACGATCGAGCAGATGCAACGTTTGTTCGCGGAAAGACTTTACAACAATTCGGATCTTCAGTTGGACGAAAAAGGAAGAATCCGAGTGGATGACCTGGAAATGCGTGAAGATGTGCAACAGGAAGTTGCTGAATTATGGAAAAAAGCTACTACTGAAAATCTGGAAGAGATTTCTGATATTCAGGGTTACAGAAATGATTTCTTCCAATTGTTCGGTTTCAATTTTGATGAGATCGATTATGAAAAAGATACAAACGAAGTCGTTCCAGTACCAAGTATCGGCTAATATTTCTTTTTAGGAATAAACTTATAAGAAAGGCTTTCTATCTATTAGGAAGCCCTTTTTTATGCCTATAAAACCATCCAAAAGTCCAATTTATTTATTGATAGTCAATCTAAATTTTCCGTAATTCATTAAAAAATTAAAGATGTTCAAACCTTTTTTTATAATTTTAACCCATTATTTTGATGTTGGGGGATGTAAAATCAAAATAACTACCATAACTAACTATTAATTAATGAATAATCAGGAGATTGTAGAAGATGATCAATTGTACCTTAGCGAGGGTATTCAAGAACATGGTTTTCTATTGATTATAAACCATGACTATTCTTTGGTTGCCCTGAGCGAGAATTGTTCCGATTGGTTGACCAACCCAGTGAACCATTACATCGGTTCTAATATCTGGAAATTTATTGCTACTTATTTCCCAAACTACCAAGAGAATTTAAAGAAGGGGATTGATGAGGTCTTCGAAGATTCAGACGAGCGTGTTTGGATGGAAGTAGAGGTAGGGCCTTTCGGTTGCTACCTAAATGTTTATGGTACAAGTAAATATATCTATCTGGAGTTTGAAAAGAAGGCTATTGATCAAAATGTTTTCTTTCCTAAGATTGAGGTGTTTAACAACCTATTAGTAAAAAACAAGGATCGGATCTGGGAGGTTACTTCAGCGTATATTTCGAAAATAAGTGGCTTCGATCGAATTCGTGTTTTTGCCTATGATAAGGACAATAATGGACTTATAATAGCTGAAAATATTAAACATCCTGACTTAGAAGGTATTCTAGGGTGTTATTATCCTTACACCGATGTATTTCGGTTGGCAAGGAACATTCATGTGGTCAATTATAGTCGTTATACGGCGCAGATCAATGGACCAACCATCAAGATCATCTCCAATGGAGTGGATCATCCTAATCTTTCCCAAACCAGTGTCCGAATGGTCTCGCCCATACATGCTGCCTATATGCTGAAGGATGGGGTGAACTCGAACCTCAGTGTGTCCATTATTGTAGATGGTGAATTATGGGGATATGTTTTCTGTCAAAGTAAGGATGCTAAAAAAGTAAACCTGCTTAAAAGAGAAGCCTTGGTGTATTTTGTGCAGATGGCTGTGAATCAGTATGTTGAAAACCAGGATCTCAAAGACCGTAAGTTTTACGAGGAAATAAGGGATTTTGAACTTCTGCTAAAAGAAAAATTATTAGTTCAGAATGATCTATACAAAGTACTCAACGATTTAGGTGATCGTTTATGTTATTTTGCGAAGGCGGATGCCATGGCCATCCTGAGCAAGGATGAATTACATACCTACAATATCTCCATTGGGAAGCGTAAAGTAGATGCCATTGTTGATCAGATTCGTAAAGTAGAAAAAGGAAGTTATTTTACGGATGAAGAATTTGTATTTAAATACGGCAAGAAACTAGGCTTGGAAACCGAGCGCTTTGCTGGTATTTCGGCTATCTGTGTGGATGAAAAGGAATCTTTAGCCTTTTTGTTCTTCCGGAAGGAAAAAATCCAAAAAAGGAAATGGGTGGAAAAACCGGAAGAACTTATTGCGGAAGGGAAACCTAATGTGCAATTTGTGCATGAAGATCATCCTTATTTGGATGTTTGGCATCAAACCACCTATCATGCCTCCGAGAAATGGACGGATATGGAGTTTTTCTTTTTCAAAAGGTTGCGCGAGATTGTACTGGTGAGTTTCCGGATGCTAGCCGAAGAGATCCAAAAGCTGAACCTCGAAGTGCTCAATTTGAATACGGCATTGGATAATTATGCCAATACCGTAAGCCATGATCTGAAGAATCCATTATCAGCTATCAACCTTTCAGTACAGATGATGATGCAAAAACCAGACATGTCGGAAGTGTTGAGAATGAAAATGCTCAAGA
Organism: Sphingobacterium tenebrionis; assembly: GCF_037126265.1. Taxonomy (NCBI): domain Bacteria; kingdom Pseudomonadati; phylum Bacteroidota; class Sphingobacteriia; order Sphingobacteriales; family Sphingobacteriaceae; genus Sphingobacterium; species Sphingobacterium tenebrionis. The sequence goes on along the minus strand of NZ_JAYLLN010000010.1, from coordinate 41,155 downwards.
ATACCAAAGAAGCAGTCAACATCATTAATGAAATGTTGCGTACCATCCATGAATTTTCAAAGGTCAAAGGCTATGATTATAAAATGGAATCGGTATATACCCAGGATTTCATCCCGCAGATTGTTGATTTCAGTAAGTTGAGATATGCTGCTGATCATGCAGAAGTAGAATTTGGCAACCTTTTTCCTTTACATGGTGAGAAAACCATTATCTATCAATTATTCCAGAACCTGATTGGTAATGCAGTGAAATACAGTGCGAAAACAGCTTCACCTAAAATAAAGATTTATTCCGAACTGGATAATGAATTCGTTCGCTATCATATTATTGACAATGGAATTGGGATGGCAAAGGAAGAACTAAGCAATGTCTTTGATAGTTTTAAGCGACTTTCCAATGCGTCAGAGTTTGAGGGTACAGGACTTGGGCTATCCATCGTAAAAAGAATTGCCGAACGTTTGCATGTTAAAGTCCAAGTAGATAGCGAAATAGGTTTAGGGACTGCTATTCAACTTACCTTTCCGAACGACAACTAAATAATTCCGAAATTAGAAGCCTTAAATAGGGGAAAACCTCGTTTAAAAAAATTATATTTGCGAATTAATTTGAAGGGATAATCACCTATATGAAGCAAATACGCAATTTTTGTATCATCGCGCACATTGACCACGGTAAAAGTACATTGGCCGATAGATTGTTAGAGTTTACAAATACCATCAGCCAACGTGAAGCTCAGGCCCAATTGTTGGATAATATGGATTTGGAAAGGGAAAGAGGGATTACGATCAAGAGTCATGCTATCCAAATGGAATTCCAAAAAGATGGTCAACAGTATATCCTTAACCTGATCGATACACCTGGACACGTGGATTTTTCCTATGAAGTTTCCCGTTCCATCGCGGCCTGCGAAGGTGCATTATTAATCGTTGATGCTTCACAAGGGATTCAGGCCCAAACCATTTCCAATCTATACCTAGCATTGGAACATGACCTAGAAATCATTCCTATCTTAAATAAAATGGATCTTCCTGGCGCTATGCCAGAGGAAGTGAAAGATCAGATCGTGGATCTTATAGGCGGTAAAAGAGAAGATATCATCCCTGCATCAGGAAAGACTGGATTGGGTATTCCTGATATCCTAAATGCTATCGTTGAGCGTATCCCTGCACCTGTTGGTGATCCGGAAGGACCGCTTCAAGCCCTGATCTTTGACTCGGTATTCAACTCCTTCCGTGGTATCATGGCCTACTTTAAGGTAGAAAATGGAGAAATCCGTAAAGGCGATCGTGTAAAGTTCGTTGCAACTGGCAAAGAATATTATGCGGATGAAGTAGGTACCTTGAAACTGAACCAGGTTCCTAAAGAAGTTATCAAAACAGGTGATGTAGGCTACATTATTTCGGGGATCAAAGAAGCCCGCGAGGTAAAAGTAGGAGATACCATTACCCATAAAGACCGTCCTTGTGCATCTGCGATCCAAGGTTTCGAAGAGGTAAAACCGATGGTATTTGCGGGTATATATCCCGTGGATACAGAGGATTACGAGGAGCTACGTGAATCGATGCATCGCTTGCAACTGAATGATGCATCCTTGGTGTTTGAACCGGAATCATCTGCGGCATTGGGATTTGGATTCCGTTGTGGATTCTTGGGAATGCTCCATATGGAGATCATCCAAGAGCGTCTGGAACGCGAGTTCGATATGACCGTGATCACTACGGTGCCCAACGTATCCTACAAAGCTTTCTTGACAAAGGACAACGAAGAAGTGGTGGTTCATAACCCTTCTGATCTTCCAGATCCAAGTAAATTGGATAGCATTGAAGAACCTTATATCAAAGCGAATATCATTACCAAAGCAGAGTTTGTTGGTCCTGTAATGTCGCTTTGTATCCAAAAACGTGGTACCATCATCAACCAATCATATTTGACCTCCGATCGTGTGGAATTGGTGTTTGAGATGCCAATGGGAGAGATTGTTTTCGATTTTTACGATAAACTGAAAACCATTTCCAAAGGCTATGCTTCATTCGATTACCATCAGATCGGTTATAGAACATCTGATTTGGTTAAATTGGATATTCGTTTGAACGATGAGCCTGTAGATGCACTATCCTCCTTGATTCACCGTAGCAATGCCTACGATTTTGGTAAGAAAATCTGTGAGAAATTGAAGGAATTATTACCTAGGCAACAATTTGAAATCCGTATTCAGGCATCCATCGGAGCCAAGATCATTGCCCGCGAAACCATTTCTGCCCTACGTAAGGATGTAACTGCCAAATGTTATGGTGGTGATATTTCCCGTAAGCGTAAATTGTTGGAAAAACAGAAAAAGGGTAAGAAACGTATGCGTCAGGTAGGTAATGTGGAGATTCCACAATCTGCATTTATGGCGGTATTAAAACTTGATTAATTTACAACAACCTTTTATAGATAACATGAAGTTACTGGACGGAAAAGAAGTTTCTGCAAAACTTAAAGAAGATATCAAAAGAGAAACTGCTGAGCTGACTCAAACCTTAGGTCGTAAACCGCATTTGGTTGCTATTCTAGTCGGAAACGATGGGGGTAGTGAAACTTATGTGGCTAGTAAAATGCGTAATTGCGAGCAGGTTGGCTTTGATTCTACCAACCTACATTATGAGGACAGCATTACCGAGGAAGCGTTATTGGCAAAGATTGCCGAGATCAACCAAGATGATTCCATTGATGGATTGATCGTTCAATTGCCATTACCTAAGCATATTGATCCAGAGAAAGTTACTGAAGCTATAGATTATAAAAAAGATGTGGATGGATTCCATCCGATCAACCTGGGAAGAATGCAGCGTAATCTGCCTTGTTTTATCCCTGCTACTCCTTACGGGATCATGTTGATGTTGGAACATTATCAGATCAATACCTCAGGCATGAAAGCCGTGGTGGTTGGCCGTAGCAATATTGTAGGCTCTCCGATGAGTATTCTATTGGCAAGGAACAGCAATCCTGGGAACTGTACAGTAACATTGACCCACAGTAGAACACAGAACCTGAAAGAAGAAGTTCTTCAAGGGGATATCGTTGTTGCAGCCATTGGTCGCAAGAATTTTGTGACGGCAGAAATGGTGAAAGAAGGTGCTATAGTCATAGACGTGGGAATAAACAGAGAAAACTCTTCAGAAACAAAATCAGGGTTCAAATTGTACGGAGATGTTGATTTCGAGGAAGTTTCCAAGAAAGCATCTTGGATTACACCAGTTCCAGGAGGAGTAGGTTTAATGACCATTATCGGCTTATTGAAAAACACATTAGAAGCGGCTAAAGGCACGGTTTATCGAAAAGCATAATTTGGTATAAATTTTGCAACATCCTCCGAGAAAAATGTTAAACAAAAACACACGAACATTTAATTTTACAAACATGAAAAAACTTGGATTATTAGCGGCTGTTGCATGTGCTATCTCTTTTTCGGCATGTAATAACAACACATCAACCATGGATAAAAACCATGACGGTGATACTACTGCTGGAGAAAGATTGGATCATTCCATTGAATCAGCTGAAGATCACGCTGCTCACATGAAAGCAGATGCAGATAAAGCAGCTGCTGATGCGGAAGCTAATCTTAAAAAAGCACAAGCTGATTTAGATGCAGCTGTGAAAAGTGGTGATAAACAAGCAGAAGAAGCTGCTAGAAAAGCAGTAGCAGATGCGGAGACTGCTTGGGAAAAAACCAAACAAGCAGCTAGAGATGCTGCTGAAGCAGTAGAAAGAGGTGTAGATAATGCAATCGATGCAACTAAAGAAGCTGGACAAAGAACCGGTGATGCGATCGAAAATGCAGCAGATAGAACGGCAGATAAAGCAAAAGAACTTTCTAACGAAGCAGAAAGAAAAGCTAAAAACGTTAAAGAAGCATTAGAAAACTAATTTAATATATAAATTGGTTATTAAGTTTTTAATTGAAACGCCAAATCTGATTTGGCGTTTTTTTTATTTATTAGCATATTGAATTCATGATAGAAAAAGAGGTTTGGATCCGGGAAGCCATCCAAAAAACAGAAAGCAGAATAAGCGACATTAGCGCCGCAATGGACACGGCAAATGATAGTTTGGTCAACGATACGAAGAGCAGCATGGGCGACAAATATGAAACCTCCAGAGAAATGGCCCAGCAAGAACTTAGTCGGCTTCAACAGCAATGGAAACAGGCCCAACAGGATTTAGATACTTTACATAATTTACCTATAGAACCCTTAAAATTGGTGGGTTTGGGAAGCTTGGTTGTTACAAATCAGTTCCATTATTTATTGTCCATTTCCATCGGGCCTATGAAAATCGATCAGGAAACCGTCATGGTGATTTCGAAAGAATCTCCCATTGGAAAGCTATTGCTAGGGAAAAAAGTAGGGGACAGCCTGACCTTCAATGGAAAAGAAATCAAGATCACGAATTTATTATAAAACAATAATAATTTCTTAAAACCAATTTGGATATTTTTTGTTTAGATTTAAGTATAATTTACTTACATAAACAATGATTTTTATGAACCTACGAAAAATCTTATCAATGGCGATGGTTTCTGCCGTATTAGTATCAGGAACAGTCGCATGTAAGTCCAAAATTTCTGATGCGGACTTAAAAGCTAAAGTGGAAACAGCTATTCAATCCAATCCAAACGTTCAGGTGGATGTAAAAGACGGTGTGGTTACCTTGAAAGGTACTGCTTCTTCTGAAGAGGAAAAAACAAGAATGGCTGATGCTGCAAAAACTGCAGATGCCAAAGGCGTTAAATCTGTAGTGAACAATATCGTGGTTAATGCACCACAGATTGAAGTGAACACGAACACCGATGATTTAACTGCTAAAGTTCAAGCGTTCACCAAAGATTTTCCAACGGTACAGACTACTGTAGCCGATGGAATCATCACGGTAACTGGAGAATTGGAACAAGCTCGTGTACAAGCTTTGAAAATGGGATTAGATGCTTTGAATCCTAAGAGAGTTGACATGAGTGCATTAAAAGTTAAATAAAAAAGATTATTATGAGCTTATTAAGTAAATATCAAGTATTAGTAGATACAGCAAAAGCATCTGGGATTTCAGATTTGCAGGTGGCAGAACAAGATGGCGTTTTACAGATTCGTGGAACAGCTCCCAATGCCGATGTAAAGAATAAGTTATGGGACGTTTACAACCAGATTGATCCTAATTTCCTTACAGGAGATGTCGTAATGAACGTCGATGTAACTACTTCCGTTACAGGACAACAAGTAAAAGTGATCACGGAAAGCAGTAACTTGAATATCCGTAAAGGTCCAGGTACTGATCAGCCAATTGTTGGTAAAGCTGCAAAAGATGAGGTGATTACCTTGATCAGCCGCGCTAATGACCAATGGTGGTTAGTAAGAACGAAAGATGGCGAAGAAGGATATTGTTATGCACAATACTTAGAGCCAATCGCTTAAGTTTTTTAAATAAAAGATTAGAGGCCGTATCAAATTTTTGATACGGCTTTTTATTTATTTGGCTTAACAATGTTTAATGTCATTCTTCTTTTATAGGATTATAGAAACCGACTAGCTGTTTTTCGGAATTGATGTCCAGTACTATGAAGTAATTTCTTTTAGAATCTAAATAATAGGTTCGTTTGTTTTTTTCCTTCATCACATGATATCGTTCAGCAAAAAAGGTGTGGGCAATCTTCGATAACTTAACATCATGGTCGCCAAAGATTATTCCACTTAAAAATAGTTGGTTTCTACTATTGAACCAATAATAGAGGTATTTGCTATGTTCAGAAAGATTGGCATAATATAATGCACTAAAATCTTCCTCAACTGGTTTAACCTTCATCAAGGTTTTAATACGAGCGATAGATTTTCCAAAATGGACAAAGGGTTCCTGAATCCCTTGCACATACGGCGTGATGGTTAATTCCTTTTCTATGATTTTATCTTTCCAACTTACGCTGATGGTGGTTGTGCCTATATGCTGACCTTTCAAAAATCCATTTTCATCTATAATGGCCACAAAAGGATCTGAGGATGCCCATAAGATCTGGTCTTTATGATGGTCGGCGTTCAATTTTATTTGCTCATCATACTTCATTTCGTTGGGAAGATTCCTAATATCAAAAATAGGTTCTTCCGGATCCATGATTTTCCGACAGTGGCAAAACAGCAATAGGAAAGGGACAATTAAAATCGCCCACATCTTCCTTTTCCTTAAATATTCCATGATGGAAAATAGGAATTGGAAGTTAACTCATTGATTATTAAATATTAATATTTATAGGCTATCTAATAATTCCAACCTACAAAGCGTTGTTGAAGTCCGGTATCACTAAACTCCCAAACCAAAAAGCTGAAACAACCCCCATCCCCAATTTCCTGCTTTACAAAATAATGCCCATCAAATTTTTTGGCCTCGTAGTTTTTGTTTGCATGCAGAATCCCCCATATATAATTCATAGGTACCTGAATGTTTTTTTTGTTGAACATAGCGCGCATACTCTTTACCTCGGTCTTTGGCAATCCGCAATCTCCACCAAAGTAAAACTGTCCATTTATTTTAACAGGGCTTTGGCTCTGCGGATAATATTCGATTTTCTTGTTCGATATGTTGAAAGTTTGTGTTTCCACAAGAAACTTGAATTCTTGAGGATTGGCCGATGGAAGGGCATCCATTATTTTAAATTGCGATTTATGGAGATATCCAGCCTTTAGATCTATATTTCCGTTTCCCAGGTTGTTCCTATTTTTCTGATCTATATATTGAACAGGTATCCAATCTGCATTTTTTTTCTCATGCATAAATTCTTCATCAAAAAGTATGACAGTGAATTTATCGAGCTTATCGATCACTTTAGCCTTATTATTACCTTCGGCCCGTACATTTGCATAGCCATCTTGACTACTAATTACTGCCAATTGTGCTTGTACAGCAAAGATGCTCCCCAGAAAAATCAATATTATTCCGATTAAATGCTTTACCATCATGTCTTTCATATTTAATTCTAAGGTACTTATATACTTATTATTTCCATAAAAAAGACTATCTACAAAACATTTACAGCATCCGTTGTTTTAACCTTTAAAGGTTAGTAAATTTAAAAATGGAACATAAACATCAATTTAATGCTGCTGGTGTTTGCGAAATCTGCAACCAGACCGATAAGATATATAAAAATGCTGATGTTACTCTAGCGCGATCCTCAAAAAGCAAAAAACATAGTCATGATGATGGCCACGAACATAGTCACGATCACGATGATGGTCATGACCATAGTCATGATATGGAAGGTTCTACTTTCCATCTATTCCTTCCAGCCATTCTAAGTTTAGTCTTGTTGCTCTCGGCTTTGGCATTGGACCACCTCATTGCTAACGATTGGTTTAAGGGATGGATCAGGTTAGGATGGTATGTATTGGCTTATATTCCAGTTGGATTACCCGTATTGAAGGATGCCGTGAAAAGCATCGGAAAGGGAAATTTCTTTTCCGAATTTTTCTTGATGGGAATTGCTACATTGGGTGCTTTCGCTATCGGCGAATATCCGGAAGGGGTCGCTGTAATGTTGTTCTATGCTGTTGGCGAAGCCTTCCAGACCTTAGCCGTAACCCGTGCAAAAGCGAATATTAAAAGTCTTTTGGATCAACGCCCAGATGTAGCTACAGTAATACGGGAAGGAAATCCCGTACTGGTCAAGGCTACGGATGTCCAAGTGGGCGATGTCATCCAGCTGAAACCTGGTGAGAAATTAGCCTTGGATGCGATCTTGTTAAGTGATCAAGCCTCTTTCAATACCGCAGCGCTGACTGGAGAAAGTAAGCCCGATACAAAAGTTAAAAACGATGCTGTGCTTGCCGGTATGATCAATCTGAAAAGCGTTGCAGAGGTAAAGGTTTCTGCAGCTTATGAAGACAGTAAATTGAGCAAGATATTGGAAATGGTGCAACATGCGAGTTCGCAGAAGGCTCCAACAGAACTGTTTATTTCCAAATTTGCTAAGATCTATACGCCAATTGTGGTTTTCTTGGCGATTGGTATTGCTTTTTTGCCGGCTATATTTGTTTCCGATTATGTTTTTAAAGATTGGTTATATAGAGCATTGATCTTTTTGGTGGTCTCTTGCCCCTGTGCTCTGGTCATATCCATTCCATTAGGCTATTTTGGTGGGATCGGGGCGGCCAGCCGAAACGGAATATTGGTGAAGGGTGGAAACTTCTTGGATAGCCTGGCCGCTGTAGAAGAAGTGGTCATGGATAAAACAGGTACCATGACCGAAGGTGTTTTTGAGGTTCAGGAAGTTGTTTTTAAAGATGGATTGGATAGGCAGGGGATATTGGAGGCTATAAATTTATTGGAAAGCAAAAGTACCCATCCTGCAGCTACCGCTATCCACCAATATGTTGGTGAGCCCAATCACGGTTTGTCCTTAACAGATGCAGAAGAGATAGCGGGACATGGATTAAAAGGAAGAGTGAATGGCAAAACTTATCTGGTGGGTAATGTAAAGTTGTTGGACAAATTTCAGGTGGAATATCCGAAGGAATTGAATGATTTGGTATATACAACCATTGCTATTGCGGAGAATGGGGAATATGTGGGGTATTTAACGATAGCAGATAAGATAAAGGAAGATGCAAAAGCTACAATAGAAAAACTGCATGCTTTGAAAGTGCGGGCTACGATGCTAAGTGGCGATAAAAATGCGGTGGTGCAATATGTGGCCAAGGATCTTGGGATTGATAGTGCTTTTGGTGATCTCTTGCCAGAGGATAAGGTGGAAAAACTGAAGGAATCAAAATCGAGGTCTTCCATAGTGGCTTTTGTGGGAGATGGGGTCAATGATGCGCCGGTTGTGGCCTTAAGTGATGTGGGGATAGCCATGGGGGGCTTGGGATCAGATGCTACAGTAGAAACTGCTGATGTGGTGATTCAGGATGATCGACCTAGTAAGATTCCGATGGCTATTGCAATTGGTAAAAAAACCAAGGCCATTGTATGGCAAAATATCATTTTAGCATTTGTGGTTAAGGGGATTGTTCTGTTGTTGGGTGCTGGAGGATTAGCGACCATGTGGGAAGCGGTATTTGCCGATGTAGGGGTGGCTTTGTTGGCTATTTTGAATGCGGTGAGGATACAGCGGACTGATTATAGGGACAGTGTGAAATAGTAATGTCATGCTGAGCGATATAGCAATGTCATGCTGAGCGAAATAGCATTGTCATGCTGAATGAAATAGCATTGTCATGCTGAATGAAATAGCATTGTTATGCTGAATGAAATAGCATTGTCATGCTGAGCGAAATAGTTTTGTCATGCTGAGCGAAGTCGAAGCATCTGTTCGTTGGTAACCGTACAGATCCTTCGACTACGCTCAGGATGACAATAAAGTCAATCAAGATGACAATAAAGGCGCTTTGGATGTCCAATAAAATCCCTGAGGAAATTATTAATTAACCCCGATAGTGCCTAAATCTTTAACTTCACCATTTGCTACCTCAATAGGCATGATGGTTTTCTCTAAATAAGGCGTAACAGTAGGTTGAACCAATAACTTATAAGTGCCTGATTTAACTCCTGGGAAGTAGAAATTACCCAATGTATCAGCTAATGTACCCAAAGTATCCGCTCCATTGATCAACAATAAGTTGGCTAGCGATTCTTTTGGAGAAACAATACCTTTAACAGCACCAGAAACAGCAACTGGAATAGCTCGGATTACTGGTTTCAGCATATATTTCCCATTCCCAGTCATGTGAATCGATTTCGATGCATCAAAATCCAATAATAGGGTATAGGCAACCCCTGGTTCCAAATTATCCTGAACCTTGATTTTTACCCCTGATGATTGACCACTAGGCGTAGTCAGCTGATGCCTAACACCATCGATAACCACTTCATTACCTTCATCCTCCAATACCAAACGGATTTCTTGAAGTTGGCCTGAAGGTACATCAGCATTTGCTAACACCGTATCACGACCTAAGCGATACAATAAGATATCAAAAGGATCATCATCGATATCCACCGTTTTGTTTCCTCCTGCGGATAAGATCTCAATGTGATCAATATTTAAAAAGATTTGATCGTAATACCCTGGGGCATCGGTCATTTTAATGGTGACTGGCGTGGTTCTGTTTAGATCCATCCCGTCATCGTTGCTACAGCTCGCAAATGATAGCGCTGCAGCAGCTAAGGCAAATGATAATAACGTTCTCATAGTTTTTAAATTGATAGTACTCTTTTACAAATCCTATGCCTATAAATGTTAAAACATAAATTTTAACATTTCGAAATCTTACGTTTTCCTCTCTAAAGCTGCTACTATTATTCGAAAAGAGAAACGTATATTATAATTTAAATTGATGTTCATCATAAAAAGTTATAAAATAAACTTAATTATTTTAATTTTTTTATATTTGCTTTAGATAAAAATGTTTAACAGTTAGGTTAAAGCTTAAAAAAGATTTAAATTTTAAAAATATTTTAGGAAATATTCCAATTAATTAGAAAAAATATTAAATATAAATTTAATTTACTGATTTTATAATTTTTGTAACCAAATTAGATATTTTTTAAACTTTCATAATCCGAAAACAGAAAATTAACCAAACACAATTAAAATATCTCCTTATTAAGGAGTTGAATTTGAAGGATAATGAAGGATGGTTTTATACCGAAATGGGGTTAGGCCATTTTTTACTGGAATTTTAATAAAAGGAAATACCATTTTTTAGGAAAATCCCGGAAACTACCAAACTATGAAAGACAGACTGAATAATTTCAACTTGTTGATCTTGATATTCTGTTTATTGTTGATTCTGCATATTCCATTTATGGCATATATGTATGATATTCCGATTGCCCTGTTATATGGTCCATTGTTATTGGCTTGCTTATGGAATTTGAGGCTACAAAGAATAAAGTTTCTAACAGTTTGCATGCACTTTTTACCTTTTTTTCTATTCTCCATACTCTATATCAATTGGGCTAGGGATTTACAAAAGTGGCATTTAATGATTGTTTATATCGCTTATATAAGTTCTTTAACCATCTATCCGACTTATGTATTGAGGAATACCCAAAAGGTAAGGGGAGCTAAGAACAGATATAAAGCTATTCTTTTGGAAATCCTCTGTCTTTTTGGTTTTATTGTAGCCTTCTTTTTGTTGACGATGTTGTTTTATATGTTTAAGCCATTTAATTATGATGTCCGTCCGGTTTATGTATTTATGGTCATCAATTGTATTGGGATCTTTATCATATTAGGGTTTTTGATTTCTCGATTTTCTATGGACAACCGTCGTACATACTACAATGTGTTGACTGCCGAAAAATCACAGCCGATAAAAATCACGGAGCAGGAGTGGGGAGCCTATCATCAGGTATTGCAACATGCAATGGAAAAGGACAAGTTGTTTCTGGATTCCAATCTCAGCATGGAAAAATTCCTACAGCATACCGGATTAAGTAAAGAGGTGATGCTACAATTCCTTGATCTACAGGCTAAGTGTTCTTTCTTTGATTGGTTGGCAAAATATAGGATTTTGTATGCCGTGAGTCTATTGAAAGGTAATTATCCGCATTTAAAGACCGCTGTTCTTTCGAATTTATGTGGCTTCAATTCTGTTTCTAAATTCAATAAATATTTCCACTTATATATGCGTCAGTCGGTAACAGATTTTAAAATAAGCAATCAAAAGTAGCATGGTCATTTTTTTTATATATGCATCGATCGTCATGATCTGTTTAATGAGTTGCCAGGTGTATTACCTCTTGCCTAACAAAAGCTCATTTGATAAGATTGTTTTTCGGTTATTGCTCGTCATGCTCTTCCATGTAAGTTTTGCAGCCATCTTTATTGATATTGTTAAAGGGTATCAATATGTCGATCGAGGTGCTCCCCTAGGCTTGTTATATGGTCCCATTTTATATTTTGCTTTCATGGCTTATGAAGATAAAAAACCAAAAGTTAAAACGGTATTTCTTCATTTCACGCCATTCTTGATCTTTTTGGGGATATATTTTTATTTCCTTACCTCTGAGGTGTTTCGTGTCAACTTTAGTAAAACCTATTATTTTGTCCTATATAGTTCTTTTGGCCTATCCTGGATGATATACCCCATATTTATCATGTTCAAAGGCAGGGGCTTGGATATTGCCATGTCGAACATCAAACGGATTTTTTATTTTTCGATCATCTTACTTTTGGTTCTTGCGGCCTTCATTTTGCCGCTGATATCTGCTCAGTTTCTTACACAGATCAGAAATACCTCGCAGCTATCTACCATCACCATTTATATGATCATGTTGTTTGGGGCGATCATTATTTATAATTACCTGTTGAAAGAATTGGTGGATAGGAAAACAGTGCATAGTGAGTTTGATTTTCTGAATCGTCCTTTTCCTATGGTCGAAGCTGAAAACCTGATTTTGGAATAACAGATGCCTAACCATAAACTCACGAATTATCAAGACCGGGTGTTGAATTACTTAAACCAGCAGCCCTACCTTGATCCTGGCTTTAGTTTGGATACCATGGTAAAAGATTTGAAGATGTCCAGATCGATGATCTCCCAATTTTTCAAGGAGTATTTTAAACAGAATGTATTGAAAACCATTAATTCTTTACGGATTGAGGCGGTATGCAAAGAGTTGGAACAACCAGATTTTGATATGAATATAGAAGAACTGGCTCTTCGATGTGGTTTTAGTTCGAGGGCATCTTTTTATAGAAATTTTAGTCTTGAAAAGGATTGCACACCAGTAGAGTACAGGGAACAGATAAAATCCAAGCTTTTGTAATATGAGGCAATTGTTCATTCTTATATTTATTGGACTCATGGTACCCATGAAAGGATTCCCTCAGGATGGGAATTTTGAAGAACGACTCCGTTACATTCAAAAGGATTTAAAAGAAAGAGATCTCCGAGCAGCCATCCGGCTTACAGATTCCTTGGTCACCGAAGCGGAAAGTGCTGAAGAAGAGATTAGTACCCTAATCTTACTTGCCAGTTTATATAAAGAATCGAAAGATTATGTTCGGGCGATCAGAAAGGGGTTATTGGCCGAACGCAAGGCCGAATTATCTGGATATTACGAGTTGGCGACTCAGAATTCGATTTTCCTTGCCGAAAATTTTCGGGAAGTGGGTCTGAATGTGGAAGCCCAACGTTATATTGAGATAGCCCATCAGAACCAGAACTCCATTGAAGACACAACCTTATTTGAGGAGGAAAGAATACACATCATCCAAGAGGAAGCTTTGCAGCTGATGAACAAAAGAGATTTTATTGCGGGTATTAAAAAATTGGAGCAAGGGAAATCCGCTTTATCCCAGATAAAGGTCCAAACGCCGCAGACGATCCTATTTAATTCTTCCTTCAGTTACCTCATGGGGCAATGTTATCTTCAATTATTAAAATTCGAACAAGCGATCAATCAGTTTGACAACGCCACCCGTCTTTTGGGAAGTATGGAGAGTAATTTTCGGGCATATATGTATCTAGGCAAAGCTGAAGCTTATCTTAAATCAGAAAAATTGGATTCTACTTTATCCTATTTGGGAAAGGCTAAGCCGTATTTAACGAAGTTCAATCGAATGGATTTTAAAGAACCTTATTATCTTGTTTCAGGCAGATATTATCAAAAAATCAATGACCATAAACAATCTAATGCCTATTTTAATGATTATGCTAATATATTAAAAGAGAAAACAGAATATTCCATAGCGGTTTCGGATGAATTGATCAAAGATTTAAACAATCAGAATTTGATCAGTCGCAAACGGAATCTTATCCTTGTTTGGTCGCTATTGATAAGTCTAGCTGTGTTCAGCGTCATTTATATCATCTTGAAAAGGAGATTGGATAATAATCCTACCCGGGAATCGGATCAGGTGATGGAATTCGACATGAATATCGAAGATGAACCTATTTTGGTTCCAAAGATCCTGATGAAGGAAATCAATACGGAAACCGACCTCAATATTTCATTGGATACAGAAAACAGGCTGGTGAAGGATTTGAACCAGATGGAAAATGAGCAGTTTTATTTGGATAAAAACATTACGTTGAACAAATTGGCGCATAAACTTCACTCTAATCAAAAATATGTTTCATACGTTATACGAAAATATAAAAACCAAAATTTCAACGACTATATTCTGCATCTTCGGATTCAATTCCTGATCAGAGAATTAAGTGAAAACCAGGTCATGTTGGATTATAAACTATCCTACCTAGCAGAGTTTTCTGGATTTTCTTCGCATAGTAAATTTACCATGGCTTTTAAGGCCGTTGTTGGTATACCACCTTCCCAATATATTGAAAATAAAAGAAATGAGATTTATTGAGTTTTGGAACAGGTAGAACCCATTCTAAAATCTCATTTTTATGCAGCCCTTTTTAAAAATCGGAAAACCTATACTGTCCACCCAAGCCGAAATTCCCGTTTCCTAGAAACTTTTTGCTCATAACTGGACATTTTTATCCTAATTGAAAGTTTGAAACTTCCTGCCAATTTTTCCCATAATCCTCATTTTTCCCGCTTATACGTAAAAATTACTGCGTCTTTATGAATAATATCCTTTTATAGAGACTGTGTAATTACCATAAATTGTCCTAAAACAATGCAAATTTTATTAATTATGGAAAATAGGTAAATATCCGGTTGATGAACTGTGATTTATTAAAAATAATTGAAATACAGATAGTTACCTATTCCTTAATGATGTCTCAAAAAATTCATATTGCAGATTATCCAATTATTGAGACATATTTTCCTTCCCATACATGGTAATTTTGAACTGTCGGTTTTGATACGCTATCTTATTTAAAACGCGCAAGAAAACGCTTATCTAAAATGACCAACTATTTAATCACCTTTTAAAACAAACAAGATTATGGAATTAAGTTTTTACCTACAGTATTACCTATTCTACTTACAAAATAAGTTTATGGGTTATCCATTCGTGATCCGATTAACTGTATTAATTGTAATGGGCTTGATATTCATTTATATCCTCAGTTTAATTCGTTTTGTTTGGATCAATTTGAATTTACGGAAAAAGGAAAGGGATTTTGCAAAATTATCTAGACAAGTAAAGGATCGTTTTGTTGCTATGCTGGGATCCGACGAGAAATATGGGGAGGATCGGGTTTTTCAAGAATTTGAGGACGTTATTCTACGAATGAATAATAAAACCAAGATCCAGATCACGGATTTGATCTTAAATACCGCCAATGAATTGAAGGAAGCAGGGAAAACTGTAAATGAGGATAACTACCGTTCCATCATCCATGTTCTGGACATACCTAGTTTTTGGGAAACTGAATTGATGTCAAATAATTCCAAGAGACGCCATATCGCCTTAAGAAAGTTAGATAATTTGGGTAATGGGTTGACAACATCGGTGTTGATGCGCTCTACAAACCATAAGAATAAGGGATTAAGAAAACAGGCTAGGGCGGCCGTCATGAAGTATGATAACATAGATCCGTTCAAATTTTTGGAAGACAGTTTTGATACGGATTTTAATGCCCTGGATGAGATCATGATTCACCATTTCTTAGTGGGTCGCCAGTCTGAGGGACCATTGCCGTTATTATCAAGGTGGGTTCAACATGCTAAAAACCATGCTTTCAAAGCATTTATGATAAAAGAGATCGGTTTTTTCAACCAAATGGAATGTGCCGAATTCCTAAAGGGATTATTAAAAACGGAGGAATCCAAATTGGTTAGAGCAGCTATTATTGAGAGCCTAGGAAATCTGGGTCGCCAGGAGGTGGAACATGAGATTTTCGATATGTATGGCATCTCTCCTGTAGAGATTCAAACGGCAATCATTAATGCGGTTGCAAAATTCAAAACCAAGATAGGGCTCGATTTTCTGACCAATCAGTTTTTCAGAACTACAGATAATGAACAAAAGGTTCATTTGGCTTATGCCATCAAGCAGTTTGGGGAAGAAGGAAAACTTCGGCTTACTAATCTTTCCACGAACTCCAATGAATTTGAGCGAAAGATATTCGATCAGGTTAATTATCAATTAGGTTAATACATCAGTCATGTTTGAGTTTTTATTCAATTTTTATGGCTATGCTATTTTTTTCTATGCGACGGCCATCACCCTGATTTATTTTGTCCTTGCCTTTATGGGATATTACAACATCCTAAGGAATCGGGTAAGGTATACCGAAAGGGAAGAGAATATCCTGACGACCTATCCCGAAACAGCTCCTGGAATATCCATAGTTGCACCGGCTTTTAATGAGGAAGTTATCATTTTGGACAGTATTACGTCATTGCTTTCCCTGAATTATCCAACTTATGAAATCATTATTGTCAATGATGGTAGTACGGATAACACATTAGAATTAATGATCTCCAGGTTTGAACTGATCGAAGTTCCTTACGCTTACATGGAAAAAGTGGCATGTAAACCCTTTAAAAGGACCTTTAAATCCGTCAACCCCCTTTACGATAAACTAATTGTAGTGGATAAAGTAAATGGAGGTACGAAGGCCGATGCGATGAATGCCGGGGTGAATGTTGCGAAATATGATTACTTCATCAATACGGATGTGGATTGTATTCTTTCGCCCGATACCTTGAGCAAGGTTATCCTTCCTGTCCTCGATTCTGATATTCCAGTCTTGGCAGTAGGTGCTACGATGCGCATGGCCAATGGATGTGATTTTAGGGATGGGAAAATTACGCGTATCAGACCTCCCGCAGATTTTATTCCGACCTTTCAGGAAACAGAATACTTGCGGTCTTATTTGGTGGCCAAGATGGGATGGTCTGCCATTAATGCCATTCCGAATGTGTCGGGAGGATTCGGGCTTTTTGAAAAAAGCTCGGTCATCAGCTGTGGAGGTTTTGATACGAAATCCCATGCCGAGGATATGGATATGACCTTACGTCTTATCGCCTATAAAAGAGAGCATAAATTACCATATAAGATTGTGCAAGTGCCCCATTCGCTCTGTTGGACGGAAGGGCCTCCAAACCTAAAGGTATTAATGCGACAAAGGACAAGGTGGGGAAGGGGCTTGTTGCAGATATTCTTTGTTCATCGAAAATTTCTGTTCAACAGGAAATATGGAAGAATGGGACTTATTATCATGCCATATGCCTTTTTCTTCGAATTGATGGCTCCCATCATCGAGTTCTCGGGCTTCTTCTTCCTGCTCTTTTTGCTCTATACTGAACAGATCAATTTCAATACGTTTTGGCTGATGTTGGCTTATGTATACCTCATCGGGATCAGTATATCCACCATCACCATTGTGTTTGATATTTCCCTAAGAAAACTATACCGTAATCTGAATGAATACCTTCGTCTAGTGCTGTTTTCCGCCTTTGAGGCCCTGCTATACCATCCCTTTGTCGTGATTTTTACGCTGAGAGGATATTGGCAATACCTCACCAAGAAAAACTTTAAATGGGGAACCATGACCAGGCAAGGGTTCAGTGGACAGAACGGTCAGGATAAATCTTCTTCAAAAGCTGCATAATTCATTCATCAATACCATCATATACTAAATGAATACGTTAAAGAAATATTCAAATACCATTTCCATGTCTCTATTGCAGACTTTGATCTTCTTGATGCTTGGCGGGATTAGCTCCGTACAAGCTCAGCAAAAAGTTCATATCAGCGATAAGGAAGATGTTGTCAAGCAAATTGCCGGACTTTTGAATAAGGGTGATCTCAATAAGGCCAAGCAGGTTTTGGACCTCCAAATTGCCAAATCACCGAAGGATTCCGACTTACGAATGTTCCTGGGAAAATATTATTGGTTGAGAAAGGATTATAGTAAAGCCCGTTTCGAATTGAATAAATCCGTGGCCTTTAATCCAGGCAATGTGGATGCGAAGCATTTATTGGTAGCAGTAGAAATGGAAACCGGAAGGTATTCCAGTGCAATATGTTACGTGAATGAACTATTAGAAGTGAATCCCTATTGGAGAGGCCTTTGGCGAAAGAAGATTGATCTTTACCGCCTTCAAGGCAACCATGTAGAAGCGGATCGTTTATTAAAACGCATTTCCCAGATCTTCCCTGATGATAAGGAATTGGAAGCTGATAGGAATTATCAAGCAGAGCTGAAGGCAAACGATCTTCGGAAATCAGGTAAGATCGAAGATGCAATTGCTGTGAATAAGCTTCTGATCCAGGAGAAACCCAATCAATTGGCCTTATACCATGAATTGGCTAATAACTACATAAAGGCTGGGGATTATTATGCAGCCTTGTCGACCGTGGATAGGGGCTTGACCTATTTTCCAGGAAATGGAAGTTTGGTGGATAAGAAGATCAGCATTTTAGAACATGATAAAAGATACGATGAGATCCTAAGTCTACTTCAGGCCCAATCGAAGGGTGGATCGGGCATCAACCGTACGAAATATAATTATTTCTTATTGGAGGCGGCACGGCATGCAAATGCAAAAGATCCGGCCACCTTGTACGGAAAGATTCTGGAAGCTGATCCCGGAAATGTGGAAGCATTTCCGCATGTGCTGAACAAGACCATTGCCAATCAGCAATATGATGAAGCTTTGCATCTTCTAAGGTCCTATGCCAATGTACGGGGCATGGATAAGGCCTTATCCCTTCGGGAATTGGATATCTATCGGTTAAAGGCTGATAAGAATAAGGTAAGATCACTGACCAGGTCGCTCTTTCTCCAGCATCCAAATGATACAGATATTAAAGCAGCTTATGTTGCCAGTTTAATTGAAGAAACCCGTGCCGATATGGCGGCAAATGAATATAGAGCAGCTATTCCCAAATTGAACGAAATATTAAATTATGGGGAGGCTGAAGAACGGGATTATGCGTTGAACAGTATGTACAATGCCTATTACCAAACCGGTCGTTTTTCAGATGCTATCGTCCTGTTGCAGGAGAAAATAAATCTTGATCCCAGAAATGTGGATCTAAAAATAAAGCTTTCGGGAATATATGAAGTTCAGGAGCAATATGAGCGCGCAGCAGAGATTTACGAATCGGTTCTTACGGAGGTTTCACAGGTTGAGCGGGAAAACTATGTGTCAGGCTACAACGACCTGATGTTAAAGATGGTCAAACTGGCCAACGAACAAGGGAATTATCCCTTAGCATACCAATGGACCAAGCGATGGTTGAAGCATTTTCCGCAGGATAAATATGCCTTGATGTATGGAGTGAATCTTTCCAATCAATTGGGATTGAAAGAGGAGATGCTAGCTCATGCACAAATGGCCAGCAACCTTTATCCACAGGATATACCTTTCAAACTAAAACTTGCCAATGCGCAATTGTTGAATGGGGCGAATATTCAAGAGGCATACGATTTGGTGAAAAAGGAAATTGCGCTATATCCTTATCATGAAGAGGTGAGAAATACCTTTGTACAATTCTCAACCGACTATGCGAATAACCTATTGAAAAATAAGGCCGATAAAGAGGTTATTGCAGTGGCCGATCAAGCTCTTTACTATAAACCACAGGATAAGGAACTGAAATACCTCAAAGGATTGGCCTACGAAAAACTGAAGCAGTACGATTCAGCCTATTATTACCAAAGTTTTTACGAACCTTCCTTGCTGGAATTGGAAGATTTTAAGGCTCATCTACAATTTCTGAATCAAAAAGGCTTTAAGAACGAAGTGGGACTTTACCACCTGAGGTCTAGATTTGGCGATAATTATACCATTCAATCCATCTCTACCTTTGAATATAGCCGATTTGAAGGAGTCAATACTTTTATCGGTCGGATCAATTATTCTGGCAGATCGGAAGGCAAAGGAATACAGGGACAGCTGGAATGGGGAAGAGGTTGGGATGCAAAATGGGCTACAAAAATAGATGCGGCTATTTCCAATAAATACTTTCCAAAAACAGCTTTCAATGCATCTGTTTATAGACAATTTAAAAATGATTGGGAACTTGAACTTGGAGCTGGCTACCGACAACTGTATACGGAAGAGCATTTATACAACGGTGTTCTGGGTTTGACCAAGGAAATCAATTCCTTCCGATTGAATGCCAAATACATGCAATTCTTTTTGGATGGCCATCTATTGTACAATGTGGGCTTGCAGGGTAGGTATTATATGAATAATCCTAAAAACTACTTGATGGCCATGGCTAATATTGGGAATAGTCCCGACGTGATGCTTCTCAATTATCAATTCATCAATTCCTTTTCGGTGATGAATGCGATGGTAGGAGCAGGGGTAGGCAGGATGGTGAGTAAACATATTTCTGCAGGTGTATTGGGTACCTGGTACAACTATGAAACCCATAATTATGAAATCCCTTATCGAAATCTGTATAATCTCTATTTCCAAGTCAATGTTTCGTTTTAATATCATATTGATCAGTTTGTTTTTAGGTATGTTAGGTTGTCAACCTTCCTACAGTCAGCTTCGTGCGAAAGGTTTTCTGATCAGCGATGATGGCACAACCGAAGGGGAAAGATGGGCTTCTTATTTATTTACCCATTTACAGAAACGATCTGAAAATAAAAAGGTAATCCTCCGGATGCGCCAGGAAGAAAATCCTCCCCAGGGCTATTTCCATTTGCATATCCAGGTAAATCCGGAATTACCTTTTGACTATGAGATAAAAAATGGTAAGGCGGCCTTAAACCTATCTGCCAAAGATAATAGGACCATGCTTTGGTTGATCTATCAATTGATTGATAGGATAGGGGAAGCCAATGATTATATCCAGAATGAAGATCTTCCACCTGCCTATATAGATTTTAAAGATCAGGCTCGAAATTTTGATTTTTCATACCGAGAGCCTCACTATCAACCCAATACCGATAGTGATTATGCAGGAATATTAGGGACGAATCAGTTGGATGCAGATTGGGGGATCTGGGGACACAACCTCAGCAAGTTGGTTGAAAAAAGGGAGGCTAGCCATGCAAAGCTGGATGGAAAACCTATGCCTGAGCAGTTATGCTTTTCCAGCCCTGATCTATTGGAACAAACAAAAGCGTATATCGTTGATAATTATGGTGATGGGGGGCTAGGACATGGAAATCATTTCATGCTTGCCCCTGAAGATAATGCCATCGCATTTACATGCGAGGCATGTACAGCTGCCGGGAATAAGGTGGGAGATGCGTCGGCAGCTGTATTTGCTTTTTTGGGGAAAATCAGTGCCCTATTTCCCAACCATCAATTCTTTACTACCGTCTATGGAACAGTTAAATCGCCGCCGAAAGGGAAATTACCCAGCAACGTAGGTGTGTTATTAAGCACCATTGACTTACCCAAGGGGGTCTCTTTCAAAGATGCCAAAGAATTTAATGTATTTAAGAAGAAAGTTAATACCTGGACATTAAAATCCTCCAAGTTGTACCTCTGGGATTATTCGATGAATTTCGATGATTACCTGACGGTACAGCCAAGCCTGCTCAGCATGCAAGCGCAATGGAAGGATTTTAAGGCATTGGGGATAAAGGGAATTTTTCTGAATGCCAGTGGCTATGATTACAGCAGTTTAGATGATGTTAAAACCTATGTAGCTGCCGCATTGATGAATGATGTAGACCTACCTGTTGAGCAATTATTGCGCGCCTATCTTCATCGCTTTTATCCTAAATCTGCTTCGATCCTGGCTTTGTATCTGATCGATCAGGAAAAGCAATCCTTTCAAGGCAAGGGATATGGTATGTATGCCGGATTTGCCGACATACAAAAGACTTATCTATTGGCGGACAGGTTCGCAAACTCCTACAAGGAACTGGAGAAGCTCTTACCACAAGTTACAGGATTGGAAAGGAAAAAACTTCAAAAACTCCTATTAGGAATGGGTTTTAGTAAGCTGCAATTGGCCTATCAAAAGGGATTGGAGTCCGGCGGAGCATTTGAAATAAAAAATGATCAGGTTCGGGTTAAGGCGGACATCCTTAAGATAGTGGAGGATCTACGAGCTGGTTTTTCCGCTAATGGTATTAAGATGTATAAGGAGGCTGATGGAGATATCTCCAATTATTTAGTTGCTTGGAAATCCTATTCTGGATGGGGACAGCAAAGAAATCGGTTGACAGCATCGCAAGTTAAATGGATTCAACCTGGAGATAATAATAAGGAAGCATTACATACCTGTTTGAATGGTATTCTTGGTTTTCCGCAGGATTATCAACAAGGATGGTTTACCTCGAATGAGGATATAGCTTTTGAGGTGAATTTTAATGATTTGCAAGGGACAAAAGGGATGTTTATCCGTTTTTTGGTTAATGAAAAGCATCGTTTTAATGTTCCAACGACAATTGAAATCCATCAATCAGGAAAGCTTATCAACAAATTAAAATTCGGCTTAATCAAGGAAGAGGAATCTCCGGTAAAGGAGATTGTTATTCCGTTTCAAGGCGTGGACTTGAGCAAACCGTTATTGGTTCGCATACAGAAGGCGTCGGAGGAGAACAAAAGATTGGCCATTGATGAACTACAAATATTGCATTAAAAGATTGGATATGAAAAATAACATGCTGCTTATAGGATTTATAGGGTTGATGTCGCTAAATGCCTGTTTTAACCCTAAAAATGAAAAGACCAGTTTGGAAATAATGGATAATGGCAGACATTATTACCCTATCCAAACAGGCCAGGATCTGGATGTGGTATTCAAGGTGAAGAACATCGGAAAATCACCATTGATCATCACGGACATTATAACTTCCTGTGGTTGCATCGTCTTGAATAAGAATACGACCAAGACGATTCCGGCAGGGCAAGAGGGGTTCATCAGCATGACCTATAACAGTACAAAGAATGTAGGTTTTGTGAAGCATTGGATAGAGCTCTATGGCAATTTCGAAAAGCTGGAAAAAATGGAATTGGTATTCGATGTCAACGTGGTGCCTGATGCGATGTATACGAAGGATTATGAAGAACTATTCCTGATGGAAAAGGAAAAGAACGGCAATATAGAAGACCTGGTAGATGGTACTGCCAATAACAAGGGCTATTATATGCGATTTGATGAAGAACAAACTAAATAATTAACAAAATATAAACACAAATTTTCTGCTTATGGAAGCATTAATTAACGGTCAGAAAAAGGAATACATGAACCTGGAAACGGAGACAAGGATTTTAAGAGCTTTGGAATCTTGGGAACAACATCAAGCTTTTTTAAATCCTGCCTGTTCCATAGGGTCAACAGCGAAGGAAATAGGTTGTAATACAAAATACTTATCCTTTGTGGTGAATAAAAACAAAGGCGCTGATTTTCCGAATTACATCAATAACCTACGAATTTCTTATCTGGAGCATTATTTGCGGACGGTAGAGGAAGCTCGCAATTTCAAATTGACTTATTTGGCGGCTTTATCTGGATTTTCTTCCTATGGTAAATTTGCGAAGAGCATCAAGGATAAAACTGGACTTAATCCGACCCAATTTATCGTGTTTTTTGATGAAAAAACTGCTTGATCTTATTCTATATAGAATGCTTTCGCATTTTCCAATTCATTGAATAGGATTTTTATTTTACGTTCTTCAAAGTATTTCATGTACGCATCACGATCTTTGTAAATGGCACCTTGACTTAGGGCATCCTCATAACCTTCAATGGTTTTTAGGATGTCCTTGGCATATGGTTGGTTGGCACCTTCGGTTTGCAGATACTGTTTGGTTTCCACTCTGTTATAGCCGAATACCAGCTCGATGTCCAGGTAGAATTCATTACTAGAAGCGAACTTGGCAAAGAACAGGTCGAACACATCGGATAGATCCATGTATTTGTAGAGCATATAGGCAGCAATATCTAAGGCGTATACCGGCATCATGCATTCCTGCTGCGCTTTAACCTCTTCTTTTATCAACCATTTAAGGAGTGGTTTGTCGGCTGCGGTATAGTTTTCCCATAAAGTCTTTATCAATCGAACCCTCGGCCAATAGTTCTGGTCCCTTAGTTCTTCTGGCTGTTTTTCATTATTGCTTTTACAGGCAAAAACAGTTAAAAGGTTGTTGTTTTGGGTTTTTCGATATTCTTCTATGATTTTAATGTAATTCTCCATTTCGTTCGTTCCAGTCCTCAGTTCACAAGGTAATTTGAAATGTAAAATAGCTTAAAATTACCAAAAAAAATAATTGGGCTCATTTTCAGCGGGATATTAATTTAGTTTTGGAGAACGGATGAAAATTTCTACTTTTGTCGCGGAGAGTTGGCAGAGTGGTCGAATGCGGCGGTCTTGAAAACCGTTAACTGTCACAGGTTCGGGGGTTCGAATCCCTCACTCTCCGCAACTATTTAAGCTAAACATTTAATAATAAGATGTTTAGCTTTTTCGTTTTTAGCAGGGGGACAATTTAGGGGACATTTAAGTCTAATTTTTGGCTTGAAAAATACTTTAATATATCTTTTTAACCATTCTTATTTTCATATCTTTGTTTTAAAGATCCAAAGAAAGGAAATTTTTAAATGCATTTAAGCTCGATTTCAATCGGGCTTTTATTTTTTCTGCAGCATAAAAAATACATCAAACCCCAACTTTGGGGGGAGATTCTTTAAACACGCAATATTCTGCGAAATAAAATGCTCGAAAATAATTTTTCAAAAGGTTACTTTAAATCACATTATAAACTGTCTGATCCCTCGTTAGTCAGTGGATAGGATGACGATTTAAAAGGTCAGGGGAAAATTTCCTTGAGCTATTTGTGATCAGAAATTACAAGGGTTAAAACCGATCATGGATTTAATACCCAAAATTCTGGGTGTTTATAATATTGGAAATTCCGACATTAATTACCCTTGCCGAAATTTAGGCCAGCCCAAATTATTATGTATTAATCTATACCGTAAAATTTATGGTTTCTATAAAAATTAAATATCTAGTTTCTCCATCCAGTCAGCTAACATTCTTGTTTTCTCTTCATTGGTGGCCTTTATGTACCTCAAAAACATTTCTTCTTTTTTATGGCCAGTTGCAGACATAATTAAGATGGTTGGAACCCCTAACTTAAACATATTTGTTGCATAGGAGCGGCGGCCAGTATGGCTTGTAACCTTTGAACTCCACATAATTTTATTGCCGTACTTATCGATCTCATAAACTCTATCTAATCCGATCTCAGATAATGAACATATTTTCTTAATTGTTCTATTAAAATGCTGATTGCTGCAAGGTGGTGGTAATTTATTGTTATATCTGGACAATATTTCTTTTAAGCCCTTCATAATTGGTATTGAAACCCTATTGTTTGTTTTACTCTGTTTAAGCCTGATAAAGCTGTCATCAATTTCCACCAATTCAAGGCTTGAATAATCACTGAAGCGTAAAGCCGTATAACATCCGATTAAAAACAGGTCCCTAACATGATGATAATATTTATCAATGTCAGCGTCCTGGATAGTTCTAATTTCTTCCAGTGTTAAAGCAATTCCAGTACTCTCATATTTTGGGGCTATAAACCTTTTATTTTTGTGCCCGGTGTTTTGGTGTAATTTATCATCAATACCTTCGTTCATAAAGGCTTTAATGTCCCTGACCCGAGTTGAAAAAGTACTTATCTTTTTCTTTTTTACGTTCAATAGGTAATTTCTATAATCGTTATAGAATGCAACATTAATATCATTAAAACTTAGCTGCTTTATCCGTTTATACTTAACATATTCCTTCAGGGATGATATCGTAGTGGACGGATTTTTCAAGCTGTTATACTTGTAATTAAGCCCCTGTCTATTTCCGCTGATAATGGGCCGTTTACCGCTTATCCGTTCAGCTTGGACAAACTCACAATAGGAAATAAAATCAACGGAACCAAAATTGGGTTGGTTGATGTCCTTTTGGTCTGTCAAGGATTCTGTGGACGGAAATTTGCTTTGGCTGATTTTCTCTACTCTGAATTCTTTTGTGATCCTTTTTTTAAGTTCATCGTTGTCATGTATCTTTTCATTGATAACCAAAGTGACTGCAAATGATTTCATTTCCTCAAGCTTCTTATTATATTGGTGTGAATACATAAAACCTTTCATAATCGGTTTTTTGGTATTGCTTAGCCAGTATTTTTCATTGTAGAATTGGTTTTCAATACGCAATCCGGTGTAGTATTCTAATCTTTTATCTGATCCATGGGAGTAGTAAAGCCACAATTGGCCATCTTTTTCATTAGACCTTCGTTTTAAGTAAATCTTTGGAATAGTCATAATGTCGTCTTTGGTGATATTAAATAATCCCTACCTTTTTATTGATAGGGATTATAATAACGTAATAGTGTGTGTTTATGTTACTTTATCAAAGCCCTAACATTTCAATGTTTTCCTTTGCTATCCTTTCGATATCGTGATGATCAAACCAATCTTCATATATAGTTTCAACTCCATCAATCAATCGGATAAAAATCACCTCTGTACCATGAGGCAATTTTTGATATACCATTGCATCGTACATGATCGTGAGAATTAATATTAAAATTCCTTGATAGAACTCAAAACATCTTCATCGATCCATTCCATAGTAGACCCTCCATCCACAAATTCATTGACCACAATTATCTGATTGTCTTCTCTAACAATATAGCGGCTCTTTACTTTCTTCAATTGCCCTAAATGATATGCTTGAATGTTCATGATATCCAGATTTAACAGTTAACTAATGATTGTCTTTTAGCCGTCAACTTGCCAATAAACTCAAAGTCATTTTGAATTATTGGTGATTCCTCGAAGATTTTGGAAAGATCGGCTTTGGTTGTTGATAATTCGATCTTCTTCAATCCAATCAACTTTATGAACTCTGGATCTTTTTGCAATGGAATATTATTATTCCAAATCTTATTGATTGCCTCTAAACTTTTTGCGCTCGAGATCAATTTTGGTAATCCACTTTCCGAGAAAAGACGGATCTTAGATAACGCTGAAAGGCTAGGTTCATAGATTTCGTTCATAATGGATTCAGCCTTTTCTAGCATTAATTCCATTTCAGAAGCTGCATTGAATATTTCTTGAACATTGTCATCACCTTCTGGGAAAAGGCTTTTGTCTTCAATCATTAGTCTGAGCCTGTTAATGCTTCTTAAGCATGCAGTTAGACGTACTGAACCCAATTCAATTGAATCGGTTGCGATCTCCAATAGGCTTGGGAGATCAATGATTTGGTTTGCTGGGGTTGTTTTTTCCTGTGTTCGCATAATTTGAAAATTTATAAATAGTCTAGGTCACCGCGAACACAGACGTGAAACGTTGGGTTTCTGGACTTTCACCAGTATGCCTAGACATTATTGTTAATAAGATTATTCAGTGGACTTGCTCCACATCTATGTTCGCACTTCAAAAATGCAAAATATTATTGATAATAACAAGGGAAAAGTATCTTAATGTATTCCATTGTATTCATTGTATATTTGCTAAACCAAACTATTTATTATGAACAAACTAATTATTGTTGGAAATGGATTTGATATTCATTGTGGCTTACCCTCTAGATATTCAGATTTCATTAAATGGCTTATTGTTTCAAGTATTAACGTTGAAGGAAATGACCAATATTTTTCAAACGAATTATTAGAGATTTCTTGTGAGCGAATTTACTACGGCCAAAACCTGAAAACCTTTTCTACACTTCATGAACTTGTAAATTTTATGTTTTTAAATAAATACAATTTTCAAAATGAAGGTATTTATGATTTTATTATTGGTGATATGATGTTTCGATTAAATTTTGATATAAAATCTCAATTGCTTAATGAACTTTTAAGGCATCAAACTGAAAAGAATTGGGTGGACATTGAGATGATTTACTATAAGAATTTAAAAATTCTTTTAAAGAGACTTGTAAATGAAAATTCTCAAATACGATTTATGGATGAAGAACTTATTGAAATCAATAAGGATCTAGATTTTATTAAAATATACTTGGGAAAGTATTTAAAGGAAGTAATTAGTAGAGCAAATGTACCTTATGATTTTAATTATTGTGCAGAAGGGGGAATAAACCCCAAAATAGTAATTGATAAGTTTCACATAGAAAAGCTAGGAGATGATGATTACGAAGATGAACATAAACGAGAAATAAAATTTAAAAATATTACATTCTTGAACTTTAACTATACTGGTTTGCCATATCAGTTATCTAGAGGAAATTATTATAATATAAATATTCATGGAAGTCTTTCCCAAAGAAATAATCCACCAGTATTTGGATTTGGAGATGAAATTGACTCTGATTATTTAGAGATGGAAAAAACAAATAATAATGACTTCCTTACACACATCAAATCTTTTGCTTATTTCCATAATACTAATTATAAAGAGTTAATTGATTTTATTGATTCTGATTCTTATGTAGTTTATATCTGGGGTCATTCCTGTGGGCTTTCTGACAGAACATTGCTTAATATGATATTTGAGCATGACAATTGTGCTGCAATTAAGCCTTATTATTGGCAACGAGGAAATAACGATGACAACTATACGGAAATTACACAAAATATCTCTAGGCACTTTAGAAACAAACTTAAGATGAGGAATAGAGTAATTAACAAGGTGGATTGTTCTATGCTTGGAAGCCAATATTAAATAATTTACAATACTTCTTAATTAAAGATATAAATCTTAAAAAATTATTCAAGGACCATAATCCAAACTTTTTTACAATTAAAAAAACAAACCCCTGAGTGGTCGAACCGGCTCAGGGGGTAAAGCTTTTTAATCGTGAGGTTACCGTAGTGAGTGAGTCCCCGAAAACAGTAAAATTGCATTAAATCCACCAGAACCAAACCGTTGGAACAGTTGGTACAACTTGCCCATTTACTTGTCCTACACTTTATTTGCCAAATGCTATGTGCAGTGATTTCATCGCATTTAGACCATCTCGATCTATTGAATCATCGGCTGTCATAACATTCGTTTAGCCCCATCCTCCATAGGGACCATAAAAATAGAGAATATTTTAATATATTCGAATTTTGTCATAAAAATTAATGGGAAAGCTAAACAACAGAAGTAAAATTGATTTATCTGACCAGGGATTAACTGAAATTCCTAATGAAGTTTTTGAATGCAAGAACCTTAAAGTTTTAAAACTAAGTGGTAACAAGCTGAAAACATTACCCAAGGAACTTTATTCATTGAGACATCTTAAAGTTCTAGATATTTCTAAAAATGAAATAACTTCTATTTATTCAAATATTGAATCACTTATAAATCTAAAAGTGTTAAACTTGAATGGCAATCGATTAAAATCAATTCCCAAACAAGTCTGTCAATTATACGGATTAGAAAAGTTGCTAATTGCTGATAATAAATTTGTGGAGCTTCCTGAAGGCTTAAACAATTTAAAAAATTTGAGATATTTAAATGTTTCGAATAATAATTTTGCTTATTTCCCAAATGTTATATTAGACCTAGAAAAGCTAGAAAGATTATGGTTAAATAATATGGGTTTTGATGTCATTCCTATCGAAGCAATAAAATCAAGATTAACCAAATTAAGAGGATTGTATTTATTTGGGCCAAATATTTATTTAGAAGGCAACCCCTTACAACCTCTTTTCGACAAGAAAGGTAATTTAATTCATACCATAAATTTGACAAAATTTAATGATGATCAAATGGGCAACAGAATTGAGGTAATGAAAGAGGATATAAAAATAGATGCGAATAAGAAACATAAAATTTTTGTGAGTTACTCTCACAAGGATAGTGTATTTAAAGATGATGTTGAAGAAATGTTAATGAGTATAAAGAATATTATGCCTGAAATAGATTTCAACTTTTGGATTGACACACAAATACCTGTAGGAAGTGACTGGTTTGAGGAAATTGAATCTCAACTAAACGAGTGTAGTATAGCAATAATGATTGTCTCGCAAAGCTTTTTAGCTTCAGAATTTATAATGAAAACTGAAGTTCCAAAACTTTTAAAAAAATTAGAGGAAGAAGGCATTAGGATCATTCCGATAATTGCAAGAAGATGTCTTTATAACAAATCTAATCTTAGAAAATTTCAGGCAATAAACAAGTTAGAAAACCCTTTGGCTTCACTTGATATCCACCAAAAAGATTTAGTTTATTATAATCTTGGTGAAACTATTACTAAATTTCTAGGTGTATAAGTTTTTATCAATTAAGTGTTTTTAACAGTAACTTTTAAACGATTAGTTACAACCGTCTGGTTTACTTCAGGCATAATGTATTGTTCCATTAATTCAACCAAAATATATTTTTCAGCATCGTAATGGTGCTTTAGGATTGCCTTTAAATCACCTAACAATTTATTTATTCGTAATTGGTCCGGGATATCAGTTAAAACAACATCTTTGCCTTCAATCATAGCATTAAATTTTGGGTTTGGTACGAACAAGTTAATATTTGCTATTCCTTCCTGGAGCTGATCAAAGTCAACGGATAATATATTTATGGTTATATCCTCTCTATTGCTATTTGTGGGCCGGTTGAACTTTCTTATCTTTCCGGATATCGTTTGTTTGATATCGCTTTCCCATAAGAGCGTAAAAAGGTGGTCAATGATTACTGCGGCTGTCATTTAATATTGATTGTTGAAGTGAATTAATTTATTTTCCAAAGTGGTTTAAAACCACTTCATAATTTTCAAAAGTGGTAAAATCGAACTTTTACATACACGGAATTACGGACATTTAGATAGGGGAAATTTCCCCCATCTATAAATCCTCTTCATTTGCCTCTAACCATGATTCAATCGGAATACCATTTTCGGTATCATTCTCATAAAGCCATCGGTCCATGGAAATATCTTCACCGTTTCTTATGCCTTCGATTATCATTTTCCTCATCTGCAATTTCCTTTCAGAAAGATCTTGACTTATGTCTTCATTATTCCTCATCATCATCTTCGTTTATTCCCATGGCCATATCAACCAAGGTGAAAAATTGATCATCAGTCATATTTTTAACTTTATCTTCCAATTGTTGATTTGTGTAAACTTTAGCGTCAACCGATGATAGTGTAGGAATGGCAAATTTCATAACCTTTTCCATTGCCATTATCTTGTCTTTGGGACTTAGTTTTTTAAAATCCTTGGTAAACTCTCCGTTATTAAAATAATCGCTGGCAATGTCTTTAATTATCTCCCGCACCTCTTTATTAATTTTGTTTGGAGTTCCTTTTGCGCGGCCCCCTAAACGTTTACCGCCTGGGGGCCTTCCTACCTGTTTCTTTTCCATAATCACTAATTACTACTTTTAACTACTTTAGTAATTCACTTCTTAACCAATGTCTTGTTAATCAATAAGATATTAGATTTTCCACTTTTTGTTGTTTCAGCTATCGAATCATGATGTAATTCAATTGAAACATAAGCATTATCTGAGGCCTTCACAATGACTTTTGAATCGTTTGTTGCATAGATCTCGCAAACGTTGAAATCATCGACTTGGACCGTTATAGAGCCCCCGAAAACAATTACAAATCGAGGGTTTATAATCGTTTTATCTGTACCTTTAGGATAGATGTTATTTGATTCTAATTGTTCTCTATACTCGTTCAATAGATCCAAAGACGGAAATTGGTTTTTCATACAAAATTCAATTCCCTGTGGAGACTTCATCAAATCAATTAGATCATTCACATTATTTGCCCGGCTAATCATTTTTAGACCTTTTTCTGTGCATGCTCCGGCTTTGTAGGCAGCATTATATATTTCTTGAATGTTCATTTTGTCTTTCCTTTCTAATTTTATTTAAAGTATCGCTGACCATTTCGGACATAACATCGTGTTTTACCAAACCATTTTTCAAGCGATCCTGCAATTGCTGCTGTTCCTTTTGGATATCTTCGTAGTCATCGAACCTATGTACAAGCATTTGGGAAACTGTTAAGGTATCTCCATAGCGATCATTTTTATTGCATTGGAAAACTGTTAGATGGATTTCCCCTGCGGAAAATATTCTTTCTCGATCAGATTCATTAAAAAGCTCGTTCGATCTGATCAATTGCTGCTTAACAATGTTCATTGAACCTAGATAGAAATTTTCATTCATCAGCTTCTGATTGTCATCGGCGATCTTTTCAAATTCTTCCATTGGAAGTATTGGATCATCGTTCAAATGACATACATTCCCTTCATAATCATCAGTTTCAGGGTTTATGGTTCCGCAATCTTTAACACGATCCCTTAAAAAGTGTAACCTTCTCCCTAACAGCAAGTTCCTTGGCCTTTTATTACCGTTTTTGTCAAGAGTTGATAGTCCGTGAACAATTATTTGCCCTAAAAGTCCTGGATAGGAATATTTATTTGAAAGATCCCATGGATAGTTATCAATAAAATCCTTCAAATAGGTATTGAGATCATTCCGCAAGGAATCTAATAATCCATCATAGCTATCAATATTTTGGTCCTCAATAAATTCATGAACTTTTATCCCTAATTCAACTGAGCCGGTAACAATAATGCTTGATTTTAAGTGTTGGTAATAAAAATTTTTGGAAGTAAACTTTGAATGTGTCTTATCGTAGGTTTTATCTCCAACTATAAGTGGGATTTTAATCATCGCAGCTGTGTCGTTTGCTAAGAAAATATAATCTGTTTCTGCTGTTCTTATGTATAATGCTGAATATCCTGACATATTAAATATTTTTAATTTTTACTCCAATAATTCCCAATTGCTCAGAACTAGAGCTTTCAGTAATTGCCCTAGATATCGAACCTTCTAGCCCCCTTGTGTTACTCTCACTTTCTTTTTTCAGGCCCAAACCTCCATAAAGGTTTTCCAACATTGATCCGATCATTTTCCCTGCTTCATTTACTTGGGTTTTGTACCCTTCAAAATTGAATCCAGCAAGGTTATTGTCATTTGCCTCCATGAAAGAATCCAGATCATTGATCAATCCTTTTATTATCGGTTCGATGTATTTTAATTTTAGGCTGTTTGCGAGAGCATTCTTTATGAATTTATCAAATACTTTGTCAGTTGCTTCTATTGCATCAGCACCTTCCTCAAAGGCAGAAATAAGGGCATCAGAAATACTTTGGGACAGTTGCTTGATATCTGTCCCTACACGCATTTCTTTCATTGATTTTTCGATTGCTGCAATTTCATCATCGATCTGACTTATACCATCCTTATATCCCTGCACCTTTGATTTGTCGGATTTCTTCTTTTGTTCCTCGGCTCTGGCCATTTGGGACATCAATCTTTGCTGCTCCCTTAGATTCTTAATTGCAAGCTCACTGTTTGCATAGATACTTTCACCTACTGAATCGTTCAATTGTTTGTCAATCTTAGAAAAGGAACTTTCCAATGAAGATAATTGTTCTTGGTACCTATCTAGCTGTTTCTGTATTTTTTTGTCCTTAGTATTGAAAATATCAATAACTGCAGTCAGAACTTTTATAGATCCTGATATCACGGCAATTGGGTTCCCTGAAGCTATTCCTGCTGCAACTCCGCTTAATCCATCAGTTAAAGAGCCTATCTTTTGGATAGTGTCCTGAAGGCCAGAACTGGCCCCCAGAGAATCAAGCATGCCCGAAAGATCGCCAATGAGTCCAGAAGCATCAGCCAGGTCCCTTGAAAGTGCTGAAAACATTCCGCTTTGCGCTTTCTTGGTTTCATCGCTTTCTTTCCCGTATTCCTTAAGCGATTTCCTATAATTGTCCAAAGCTGATTTTGAAGCAATCCAAGACTTATCGATATTGTTCTGGGTCTTTGCTGAATTCAGTTCGTTTGTCAACTGATCATAATCCTGTTTGGTCAATTTTCCTGCTTTTAATTCAGCATCTAATCTGGTCTGAATATCGTCCAAAACTTTATCCGTTGCTTTCTTAGAATAAAACTGAAGTGAATTAAAGACCTTTTCCCATTCAACCTGCTTTTGAAGGTTTACATTAGTCAATGAGCTGATCTCTTCGTCATATCGTTTTTTCAATTGGGCCTTTTGTTCCTCAGTGGCTTTTGAGCCCAAAACTTTTAGTTTTTGCTGATATTCCTGCTGAAGTTTAAGTACATCGTCATCATAGGTAGAAGCTAAAGATAGAGCATCTGCGAATTCCTGTTTAGCCATTTGCTCGTCCTGATCTTTCGCAGCTTTTTTCATTTTCCCTAATTCGTCCACTCTTTCCTTTTGAGCTAGGGTCAATTTGGCCGTAGTGCCTTTGAAGCCGCTAAGCATTGTAGTTTCCTCTAAGGTTGAGGCTTTTAAATATTCAGCCTCTAAATTTGAACGAAAATTTTCAACGATGGATAATTGATCACTGAAATGTTCCTTTGCAGCTTTCTCTCCAACTTCTTTCCCGTAGGCGTTATACGAATCATAAATGCGCTTCTGTTCCTCAAGATCCTTAACTAACTCATCGGTGCCTTGTTTGAATTCGGTTTCCTTAACTGCACGTTGCTCTATCTGATCGATAACAGTTGTATTGATTTTAATCTTTGGATTTTTGCTATTGTATTCTTGGATTTCTTTCTTAATTTCAGCAAACTTATCCCTGACTGATTGTATTTCTGCTTCATTGGAATCCATGAATTTACGGGCATATTCTTTGTCAATGTCTGCAATCTTATCAACAAGGGATTTATATTCATTCAATTCGCTGGTACTGATCTTTGGAGCTTTTCCATCGCCGTAATCACCAGTTATGATAGATACACCATTTGTTTTGATCAATTTATCAATTTCACTCTCATATCTATTGATTTGCTTGGAAAGCTTTTTGTTGGCCTTTTCCATAATATCGGCATCTGCAAGGGCTTTTCTGGGCGCAGAAGTACCGCTACCCCATGTTGATGCAGAAGTGACCATACCACCATTTTTGATAAGATCATCCTCGAATTGCATTTTAGATCGATCACGCTTTGAAACGGAATTACGCTTTTCCAAAATAGCATCATTGTTTTCCAGCATCTTTGTGCTGATTTCAGTAATCTTATTTTCATAAGCCCTGGCCTGAGCTGTTGCAAGTATAGATTTAGAAAGTTGTCCGTATGCATTTGTTGCTTTTCCGGCAAGTATTGCCTCGGTATCCATTTTTTTGAAATATTCCGGATATTGTTGCTGAAGCTGCTTTACAGCTTTTAACCTTTCATTGTAGGAAAGTTTATTATCAGTAGCTGCCCTATACAAAGTTTTTAAAGAGGTCAATTCACCTTGGGCGCTCTTAGTTCCTTCCAAACGGGTTGCATTGAAATCTTGATTGGCTTTTTTGAGTTCAGCTAAAGCATCTTTGCCTTTGAACAATGCTTTCACCCACTCACCAATTTCTTTTCCAGAAACAGTAAGTAAAGTAATTCCAATTGATAATGCTGTCTGCCATGAGAACAAACCACTAACTAATTGCTTCCATACTGGAACTCCTTTTTTTCCTTCAGCAGTCAATGCTTTATTAGCTGAAGCGGCCTTATTCAGTTCGTCAACAAAAATTGGAATGTTATTGCTCAGAGCCATAAAACCAGTTTGCACGGAATATGTAAATGCGGGTAATTCTCTGGTCATTTGATTGATCGAATTCTGCATTCCATTCCACCCCGAAGCGTAGTTACCTACATTACGGCCATAAGTTCCCATCTTTTGCTCCATTGCAGAAACCTGTTTGTAGAGCTCCTGCTGTTTGGCGATCATTTCATTTACTTCCTTGTTGGACCCATCCATTGCACCGCCCATCTTCACGATTTCAGCATTATATTGGGCTAGTTTTATTCTACCTTCTTCCAATGATCCAGCTGCAACGTTTTCCAGTTGAATAGATTGTTGGATATCTTTATTTAGTGCCTTTAATGAAATTGCAGCTTGTCGTTGCTGAATCTCGATTGCTCCAAGGGCTTTGTTATATTGTTCGGTGGAAAGAGTTCCAGCGGCCAATTGTCTCTTTAATTCTGCTTTGGCCTGGCTCAATTCCGTTACACGTGATCTAAGTTCTGCTAATCGGTAAGCCGATTCTTGGGCCTTTTCCTCCAATTGCCCCAATGCAACCATTGCACCTTGAATTGTCTTGGCCGCATTGGCGTCAAACTCAGGTAATTTGGGACCGGATCCAGAAGGGTTCTTTTTCACTCCCTCCCAAAATTTATCTGATTCAGTTTTTAACCCATTTAATAGATCTTTCCATTTCTTTTGGATATCTGCCGTGTCTAAAGTTGCTTTTAACTCTAGTGCAGCACCTCCATCATTCAATTCTATTGCCATCTCTATCTATTTTAATTTCTTTATTAATTGTCTCGCAAATGTTGTAAGAACTGACTTGTTTGCTCTATTCTCTACATACATTGCATAATCTTCACCAGCTACAAGAATCAGCAATAGCTTATCCTTATATTCTTCAACTCTTTCATTTATCAGTTTTTCAGCTTTAGCATAACCATCTGAACCATCTCCTTTTTTCCCATCACCGACAAGTTCAAAGTCTGATTTGAGGATCTTGCCGTTAAGCGAAACAGCTACACCTAAAGAGCTTCTAAGGTTATTGGTGTGATTCATGAACTTAGCATTGTCCCTAGCATCCTTAATTGTTGACTGGCCCATTTGGAAAAGTTTTTCAGCTGCTTCTTCAATTACTTTTTCAGTTTTCTGCTTGAGTACTTTTAAAATCTGATTTTCATTTTTAATCTTTAAATTGATCATTTGCTTGCATCTTTTTTTGCTTTCAAGTTTTGCAAAAACTGCATTCCGGTAAGCTCTCCACCTGCTTCAATCTTGTTGCCTTCCTTGTCAAATTTTGGAATGCTCATGTTCATCAATAGAATGTTCTGATAGGATAAACCCCAAATTACCTCGTTGAATGAAATCCCCCAGAACTTAACAACATTGCCCATCATCTCCCAATAATTGATCTTCCTACTACCTGCCCAAAATTTCTTCTTAGGTGATTTATCCAAATCGTCAGAGGACGCCTTGATTTTATCCAGTCCGTACATTGAGTATATTTCATCAATTACAACAGAATTCTTAACAAGGTGGATGATCCTTAGAAGGTCAGCATTAGTTAGGTTCATGAGAAAGGTATTGAACCAATCTGGAATAACATTTTTACCAAAAAAAATTATTGATAAGGGTTTATATAAAAGATCCAAATCATTGAGATCAAAAACAAGATTTTCCATATTACCTAATTCCCTAGTGAACAATAAATAGGATCCAAAACTAGGTGGAGAAAAGACTATCTCCATATCATCCATAATAATTGAGGTCTTAGCCTCTGACAGAACGCCAAAGGCTAACCTCATATTCAAATATTTGCTATTCTGAATCTCCATTTTCTTCATAGGTTAATCCTAACCCTTTTAAAATGACAATAGATTGAATGAATGAAGGCATATCCAAGGCCTTTAACAGAACATCCTTTAATAGATTGAATTCTACTTCATTCATTTTTTTTAGTTGCTCGCAAAGCCATTTTGGAGGTGATTTGAACGGATCGTTTACAACCAGTACCGCCATCGCATAAACAAGGTTTTCAACGTGCTCAGAAGAAAGAAATAAACCTAGGGACATCATGTCTACTGATTCGGACATGGTAAAGCTATCCATCTTTCTCATGATCTGGGCGTATCTGATCCTAACACCCAATTTTGTTGAGGTAATTTCAAAGCTTTCCTTTTTTATTTTCGGTTCCCGTCGAAGGATATAGTCGATCAATGACCTTTTCAATGGCCTGTCGATAGTAAGAATAGAAATTACTTCAGGTTTCTTTATTTCGATTATGTCTACTTTTTCCATGTTCTTTTAATTTTCTTGTTCCCAAACCGGTACTAATTCACCATATTTCACTAACAGCGAATAGATTTCTAATGAATCAACTTTAAAGTCTTTTTGATTCATATCACTTATCAATAAATCCAGTGGAGAGAAATAGAAGGTATCGACCCCCATCTTTTTTACTCGCTCAATTATCGAGTTTAAGATGTCCGCCACGCTACATAATTCTTCAAAGAGTCTTAGGCCATCTCCTTCTAAATGGATTTCAAATCTTGACTTAACATTAATAACAGATTGTTCATCCACTAGAAAGACGTCGTTTATTTCGTCGATAGAAAGAAAATTTTGAGAGAGGCATTGATTATAATCTATTGTACGGCCACTAGGCCTTTGTAAACCCATATCTCTTTGTGATTCAATTTTTGAATTGATTACATCTACTAAAGATACTAGTTGACGCTTTTTTTCCTCGAGGTCTTTCCTGATTTGATTTTCGACATATTCGATATTTCCACCGTTCTTTTTAACTTGATCAGTAATCATATCGTCAATTAAAGAATACTTGTTTTCAAGAATATTCTTGGCAATTTTAGTGAACTTATCTCCATTTAAAAATCCGAGCCTTTGCAAATGTGGTTTCATTGAGTTCACCAATATTGCTATTTGTGGCATTCTTTCTCTGAAAATATTTTCACTTTGTGAGTGATAATAAACCATCTTACTTTTTAGTTTCTGTGCCATACGTATTAATATTTTTTACTTTGTGCTTTATATTGTGTGTTTTGTCTGTCTCTAGCCTCTTGTTGCTTTTTAAGCCCGTTGAGTACATCTAATGCTGGACGTGACATCCCTTTCATTTCTAAATCAATTTCTTTTAAGCGAGATTCTAATTCTCGTTTTTCGTTTTCTAATTCTTCTTTTTCCATTGCATTTTTATTTAAATATTGTTGTAAAATTCTTCAGTAATACTGGTGAAACCGGTTGTATTCTTATCAAATATTGCAGAGACGGTATCACATCTTCCGTTTCGGTGCTTTGCGATTATGATCTCCGCTCTGCCATCTGTAGAATTGCCCAGAATATCCGTTTCTATCTTGTAGTATTCAGGTCGATAAAGGAAAAGTACCATGTCGGCATCTTGCTCAATTGATCCTGATTCCCTTAAATCTGAAAGCATAGGCCTTTTGTCGGCTCTATTTTCAACATTCCTGCTCAGTTGGCTCAAAACAATGATTGGCACGTTCAATTCTTTAGCTAGGTTTTTAAGCGCTTGAGTCCATTGACCTATCTCGCGATCCCTTGTAATTGTATTTGAATGTGCTACACTACTAATATGTTGTAAGTAATCAATTACAAAAAGTTTGGTGTCATATTTTCGTTTAATGCGCTTAGCTTTTGCTATAAGTTCAGTTATACCCATTTTAGCATCGTCCCAAACGATAGGCAATTGAGAAATATCATCCATACAGAAATTAAGTTGAGACCAATCTTCAGAGGTCATTTTACCTTTTCGAATGTTTTCAAATGGAACTTGGCTGTTAATTGAAAAAAGTTTTGATAGAATTTGATTTTTTGCCATCTCCAACGAAAAGAATGCAACGCTATAGCCAGAAACTGCAGCGTTATTGGTCAAAGTCAATGCTAATGATGTCTTACCCATTGCTGACCTTGCAGCCAAAACGATAAGGTCAGTATTTTGCCACCCGCCGGTTATTGAATCAAGATCATCTATTAGCGATGGTATTCCTGTTAATCCATTCTTTGCTTTAAGTGCGTTTTCTTCAATTTGCTTAAAAGCCTCGTTTACTGCTTCCAGTTGGCTTGTTTCCGGTTTGGTTAGAGCTTCATGCAAAAGATGGTCATTGTTCGTTCTGAATGCGCCAATTACCTCAAATACATCCTTCGTAGGATCATAGCAATCCCTGATCAGTTGATTTGCTGATTTAATCGACTCTCTTTTGATTTGAAACTCCTTAAGGATGTGAATATGTTGCTCAATATTGATCGTATTGACAATTCTATCTAACAAACCGGTTAATCTAAATGGGATTGAATCATTTCCAAAAAGTTTCTTATCTCCGTTCTTTTCAATTTGGTTGCTTACAGAAGCAAGATCCACTCCCAAAGAGGACGTGTATAAAGTTCTAATTGCCCGGAAAATTGATTGATTAACCGGCGTGGTAAATGCATCAATTGAAATTTTGTCAATTACGTTTTCAAGGGCTTGTCTTTCGAAAAGTGAGCCTAATACGATTTCTTCAATAACTAGGGCCTGTAATGTTTCTTTTATCATAATCCTGGAATATTAGCAAGCTTTTTGTCTATTAAACCTTTTTTGTATAATGTTTCCCTATCAGAAATTGGCATTTGTTTGATATCAGATAGAGATAAAAAAATTCCATCACCCAAATCAATCATACCTTCTTTGATTTTAGATTCTTCTTTTAGCCAATCTTTATCAAAAGATTTCCATTGGAATTGAGCACATTTTTTTACAGCTAATGGGATAGGATAATTTTGGTTTATGCATTTTTCCTTAAATCCCTCAAGGAAGGAAAAAGTAAAAGAAACTGTTTTTTCTTCTAAAGCCGCAATCCAATCATTTACATGTTGAGGGTCTGCACCCTCCTTTATCAAGCTTTTAGAAAATTCCTCTTTACTTAGTTTGATTGATTTTGGTTGTTTCTTTGTTTTATGAATAGTATGAGTGATTGCTACAGTGGTTGCTACTGTGCTTGTATCAGTGCTTGTATCAGTGCTTGCACAATTTTTGAGCAAGCTAATTACATTACATTGGTGCTGGTTATGACTTTTTACCAGCATTATCACAAAACCCCAATCAATTAATTCTTGGAGACATTTTGAATAAGTATTTCTACTTTTTGCAGACATGCCATCCATGCATTCACGAGTAGTGATGTTGAATTTTTCTCGCCATTGTAATCTATTATTTAATTCCACTAGCCACATGTATAGAGCTGTATGGTTTCCCGTAACTTTGTCCGGATTTAGGTGAACAAAATCAAACCAATCACGAGATAATTTATAGCTATTTAACTCACTCATTTTTCATCCCTTTCCTGTCTATAAATAAGTATCCCTGATTTAGTCCATCAAGAACATAATTAACCATGCTTGGAAATTTATATAGATATTCCTTCAAGCTGGAATAGCCTTGAGCTCTGATAGTTTTAATAATATCCAACTCAACAACTTTAGTGGACTTATCCATTCTTCCATAAGTTGTAAAACCAGTCGTTAGGATGCTTTCGTAGTAAACGAATCTTTCATCGTGTCCCATGAAGCTCAATTTTGACATAATCATTTCAAAATCAAATTCCCGTCTTGTGGCGCTGTCTAATTGGTCCCTGAATCTATTGTAATCCATGGTTGTCAATTTTTAAAGAAGAAATAAATACCTTTCCTTCATTCTTACCGTCTAACCAGGGATTGACTGCACTTGGATTTTTATGAAAGAATTCCAGGATGCTCTTATAACCCATTGATTTGATTTGTGGCTCCATATTGATCATGGTTTT